>NZ_LNCE01000130.1:0-518 GCF_001445815.1 Janthinobacterium sp. Ant5-2-1
TTGAAGTTGTCGGTGAATGCATACACAGGACGCACGCCGACCGAGGTCCAGGTCGAGGAACCTTTGGCGTTCGATTCGTCTTTTTGCCACAGGGCGACGAATTCCATGCCGAAATTGGCCATCGGCTGGATCGCCATGTCATTGAAGATGCGCGTGCGTTTCACGTCCGAACCGAAACTGGTGTCGCCCGAAGCGCCGAACTGCGCGCCATTGCCGGTGCCAGGACCGACGCCGTATTGCACGCCAAAGGTGTTGCCGCCGCCGAACACTTTACCTTGACGGTGGAAGGCCGACAGTTGCCAACCGTTATGTTTCGGGCCGTAGATGTCGTTGTCCTTGCCTTCAGCCGTGATGATGGTCGCGGCCAGGTCCAGCGTACCGTTGACGTTGACAGGAATTTCACCGTAGATGAAGTTCTGGCGCACGGCGGAACGGGTGCCTGTGATGGCGCCTGTGTTCTTGTCGCGGGCGTTGATGTCGTTGTCCTTGAAGAAGGCATACGAGAATTTACCCGGGCC
>NZ_LNCE01000131.1:0-546 GCF_001445815.1 Janthinobacterium sp. Ant5-2-1
AGTTGTTGAAGAATGGCGTATGACGGCCGCCTTCGTCTTTCGACAGAACATAGATCTCGCCGGTGAAGTGCGCATGCGGCTTGATCGAGCCTGGCTTGGCCAGAACTTGACCACGTTGCACGTCTTCACGCTTGGTGCCGCGCAGCAGCAGACCAACGTTGTCGCCAGCTTGACCTTGGTCCAGCAGTTTGCGGAACATTTCCACGCCGGTGCAAGTCGTTTTGACGGTATCGGTGATACCGACGATTTCGATCTCTTCGCCGACTTTGACAATGCCGCGCTCGATACGACCGGTCACAACGGTACCGCGACCCGAGATCGAGAACACGTCTTCCACTGGCATCAGGAAAGCACCATCAACAGCGCGCTCTGGCGTTGGGATGTAGGCATCCAGCGCATCGGCCAGACGCAGCACTGCGTCAACGCCCATTTCGCCTTCTTTGCCTTCCAGCGCCATACGTGCCGAACCTTTGATGATTGGCAGGTCGTCGCCTGGGAATTCGTACTTCGACAACAGCTCGCGCACTTCCATTTCAACCAGTTCCA
>NZ_LNCE01000132.1:0-1888 GCF_001445815.1 Janthinobacterium sp. Ant5-2-1
GGCCCTGTCGCCGCACGCCGTGCGCCGCTTGCGCCGCCTGGGCGAGGCGGCGCAAGCGGCCGACGATATCGACATGGCGGAAAAATCCCTGAAACTGGTCGTCAGCAAGGCCAAGTATTCGGAATTCCGCGATCCGGAAGACCATGTGCGCCTCGTGCAGACCCTGGTCCGCAAGGGCGACCCATTGCAGGCGGGCGCCGTGATCCGCGACCTCGACAAGTCGATGGGCGGGCAAAAGAATGCGGAACTGTGCAGCGCCCTGTGCAGCGCCATGCTGCATGCGCATACGGGCAACGAAGAGCGCCTGCAGCAATCGCTGGACGCGGCGCTGGCCGCCAACCGCCACAGCGTGGGCGGCTCGAACATGCTGAAAACGGAACTGGCGCGCCACTGTCTGGCGCATGGACGCGAGGATGGCGCGGCCGAGGTGATGCGCGAAGTCATGCGCAACGCACCCGACAGTGCCGCCATGACGCGCGCCATGGCCGTGTTCGAACAGGCGGGGCGCGAGGAGCTGGCCAAGGCGCTGGCGCGGCAAAGCCGCCAGGAAGTGGCCGATATGGTGGCGGCCGGCGCGGCCCGGGCGGGAGAGGGCGATTTCCGCGGCGCCGTCGACCTGATGGGCGAAGCCGTCACGCGTCTGCCCGACAATCCGCAAGTGGTCTTCAATGCGGCCGTGGCCGTGCTGAAATGCCTGGAGCACGAGGGCTGGGATGAGCGCATGGGGCAGCAGGCGTTGACATTTATCGCCGGCGTACGCCGTTTGGACCCGCGCAACCCCAAATTGCCCGTGCTGTCGGGCCTGCATCAGCAGTTGTTGCGCAAATATAAGCCCCTGGGCAACTCCTGGATGCATCCGCCTGACGCCAGGTAAACAGGAAAATGCGGGGCGAATGACGGAAAAATGCGGCTTGCAGGTAGGCCGGATAAAAAAAATGCGAAAAAAGTCGACTTTTTCGCGCCAACCCTTGCACATTCTCAAATCGGGAGCTTATAATCACGCCCCGAAGCAGCCAACTTCTTCTTTATACGCAAATGCAGCAGTCAGGCATCAGTAAATAAGGTTGACAGTTGTGAGTAGATGCTTCATACTCTGCGGTTCCCGCGGAGGGGTGGCCGAGTGGTTAAAGGCGACAGACTGTAAATCTGTTCTCTATGAGTACGCTGGTTCGAATCCAGCCCCCTCCACCAAGTTTTTGCAAGGAAAACTGGGTAGTAGCAAAAAGCAAGTGAAGAAAAGTGAACGATACCTCGCGGGTGTAGCTCAATGGTAGAGCAGAAGCCTTCCAAGCTTACGACGAGGGTTCGATTCCCTTCACCCGCTCCAGTTTCCGTTCAGATGCTTGATGCATCGCATGCAACAAATTACAGCCCTTGTAGCTCAGTGGTAGAGCACTCCCTTGGTAAGGGAGAGGCCACGTGTTCGATCCACGTCAAGGGCACCAGAATTCGCAGCAGGCAGCACAGAAGCAATTCAAACCAGACCGTCGGGCGTGTGCCTGAGCAATCTAATCAAATCATTAGGAGTTCAAAATGGCAAAAGGTAAATTCGAACGGACCAAGCCGCACGTCAACGTCGGCACCATCGGCCACGTCGACCACGGTAAAACCACGCTGACCGCTGCAATCGCAACGGTTCTGTCGAAGAAATTCGGCGGCGAAGCTAAAGCATACGACCAGATCGATGCAGCACCAGAAGAAAAAGCGCGCGGTATCACGATCAACACCGCCCACGTCGAGTACGAAACGGAAACGCGTCACTACGCGCACGTTGACTGCCCAGGCCACGCCGATTACATCAAAAACATGATTACCGGTGCAGCCCAGATGGACGGCGCGATCCTGGTGTGCTCCGCAGCTGACGGCCCAATGCCACAGACCCGCGAAC
>NZ_LNCE01000133.1:0-535 GCF_001445815.1 Janthinobacterium sp. Ant5-2-1
TTGCTAATGACGGTACCTGAAGAATAAGCACCGGCTAACTACGTGCCAGCAGCCGCGGTAATACGTAGGGTGCAAGCGTTAATCGGAATTACTGGGCGTAAAGCGTGCGCAGGCGGTTTTGTAAGTCTGATGTGAAATCCCCGGGCTCAACCTGGGAATTGCATTGGAGACTGCAAGGCTAGAATCTGGCAGAGGGGGGTAGAATTCCACGTGTAGCAGTGAAATGCGTAGATATGTGGAGGAACACCGATGGCGAAGGCAGCCCCCTGGGTCAAGATTGACGCTCATGCACGAAAGCGTGGGGAGCAAACAGGATTAGATACCCTGGTAGTCCACGCCCTAAACGATGTCTACTAGTTGTCGGGTCTTAATTGACTTGGTAACGCAGCTAACGCGTGAAGTAGACCGCCTGGGGAGTACGGTCGCAAGATTAAAACTCAAAGGAATTGACGGGGACCCGCACAAGCGGTGGATGATGTGGATTAATTCGATGCAACGCGAAAAACCTTACCTACCCTTGACATGGCTGGAATCC
>NZ_LNCE01000134.1:0-797 GCF_001445815.1 Janthinobacterium sp. Ant5-2-1
ACCGGTGTGTTGAGCGGCACGCCGACGGTGGCGGGCAGCTACAACTTTACCTTGCAGGCCAAGGACGCGCACCAGTTCACGGTGCAGCAAACCCTGACCCTGCTGGTGAACCAGGCGCCGCCGCCGGTGGCCAATGAAACGGCGACGACGTCGGCCAACCAGGAAGTGAGTTTGACCATCGCTTCCACGGATGGCAGCCCGATCACGGCAGTGACCATCGTCACGCCGCCGCAACATGGCACCGTCACGGTGGTGTCGAGCGGCGCAGCGGGCGGCGGTAATCGCGCCTTCAAGGTGATGTATGTGCCGAATGCCAACTACTTCGGTCCGGACGCCTTCAGCTACACGGCGACGGGTCCGGGCGGCACCTCCGCCCCCGCGACGGTCAGCGTGACGGTGGCGCCGCAGCCCGTGCCCGTACCGGTGGCGAAGACGGCCACGGTCCTGGCCGGCACGCCGGTGACCCTGCCGGTGACGGACGGCGCCACGGGCGGGCCATTCACGGCCGTGGCCATCACGACGCAACCTGCCAGCGGCACGGCGGTGGTCAATGGCATGGACATCGTCTACACGCCAGGCATCAATACCAGCGGCGAGATCCGCATCGGCTATACCTTGTCGAACGCCTTCGGCACCTCGGCGCCGGTGACCTCGACGATTACCGTCAATCCGATGCCGCAAGTGCTCAGCCAGAGCGTCACGGTGGTGGCTGGCCTGACGGTCAATGTGGACCTGACGGCGGGCGCCACGGGTGGCCCGTTCACGGCGGCGAATATCCTGAGCGTGGCGCCGGCGGA
>NZ_LNCE01000135.1:0-1351 GCF_001445815.1 Janthinobacterium sp. Ant5-2-1
GAACTGACTAGGCAAATTTTTGTTGAAATTCCGGTTTTTAATTTACTTTACTGGCACATTGTTCAGGGTATTTGTATTGATGTCGACATACTTAGGGAACATAAGTCAAAAATTAACCATGAGTACTACTCTGCCTTAAAGTGTTTTTCCGAAAAACATAATCTTGCGTTGGAAGTGCCTACTGATCAGGCAGTGATTAATCACCTAGAACCACTAGGATATGATTTTTCTGGAATTTCTCTTGATTATGTGTTGGAGTTTTTACATACTCCGAGTGACTTTGCTGCTGAGCTTTTGGAACTCAAGAAGCTTGCGGCATCTAGATTGGTTCTGGCTGCATTGCCATTGTCTAAACAACGCGCGAGCCCGATTATCGATTTATTTGGATCTATTACATCGCGTATTTATTTTAAAAATCCTGTATTTCAAAATCTCGCAAAACGTCATCGCAATATCGTCGTGCCTGAAGCCGGAAAAGTTCTATCATATATTGATTATGATCAATTTGAAGTAGGCATCATGGCTGCACTTTCGATGGATCCGCATATGTTGATGCTTTATGAATCGAGCGATATATATAACGAGTTATCTACCAGTATTTTCGGTGGGAGTGAGGGTCGGAAATTGGCAAAAAGACTTTTCTTATCTTACGCTTACGGAATGCGGCGCAACTCGTTGATTGATGCGGCAGTATCTCAGGGCGCAGACCGAAAAAATGTAAAGGAATTCTTCGCTAAATTCACGGTTTTCGAATCATGGAAAAAAAAGATTGAAAAGAAGTTTGAGGATTCCGGGAAAATTAGCCCAGGCTTTGGTAACTTTCAAAAAAGGGAGAACGAAGGATCGTTAAGTGAAAAAGAAAGGCGCTCAGGAGTTAGCCAGGTTGTTCAAGGAACTGCGTCCTTGATATTCAAGAAGGCCTTACTTGGAATGCGGAGTGAAACGGATGTGCGAATCTTGGTTCCAATGCATGATGCGGTATTAATCGAACATCTCCCTACATATGATGCAAATAAAGTTTCTACGATTTTCAGCCAAGCGATGAGTGAACATTTTGAGTGGAAAATAACTGGAAAGGCATCGTTAGATTCATTTTACGATTATCCTGTTAATTAGGTCGATCTTCGCATCTTAATGGAATTATGTTCTTGTTTTTAAATAAAATGAAAATATTGATTTAATATAAATTAAATAAAATTCTTTTGGCGAGGCAGGCGCAAGACGCCTCTAATTGGGCCACCTGTACGTGGTTTTAGAGGTGTCACGTTTATAAAAACTCGAATAGAAGATTCGCACGAAAATTTAGATTCCCCCCCCCCCACACACCTATGATTACGATTGCTACATTATT
>NZ_LNCE01000136.1:0-2883 GCF_001445815.1 Janthinobacterium sp. Ant5-2-1
GCTACCAGCAGGGACTTCGACTTTTTTGCCGTCTATTTCGATTTCAACCATGGTGATCGTTACCTGACGCAGCTTAGATATATGCGGGCACTAAGCAATGCTTGTGCTCGATATGATATTCAAATTCTTCACGGAAATTCTTAATGAAGGCCCGTACCGGCATGGCGGCCGCATCGCCCAGCGCGCAAATGGTGCGGCCCTGGATGTTGTCGGCGATCGAGTTGAGCATGTCCAGGTCGTCTGGACGACCCTGCCCCTGCTCGATGCGGTGCACCATGCGGTACATCCAGCCTGTGCCTTCACGGCAAGGCGTACACTGGCCGCACGATTCTTCAAAGTAGAAGTAGGACAGGCGTTCCAGCGCCTTTACCATGCAGCGTGTTTCGTCCATCACGATGACGGCGCCCGAACCCAGCATCGAACCGGCTTTCGCGATCGAGTCGTAGTCCAGGTCGGTCTGCATCATGATGTCGCCGCGGATCACCGGGGCGGACGAACCGCCAGGGATCACGGCCTTGATCTTTTTGCCACCGCGCATGCCGCCTGCCAGTTCCAGCAGGGTCGCAAACGGGGTGCCGAGCGGTACTTCGTAGTTGCCCGGTTTTTCCACGTCGCCCGAGATCGAGAAAATCTTCGAACCGCCGTTGTTCGGCTTGCCCATCGCCAGGTATTTCTCTGGACCGATGTTCAGCACGAATGGCACGGCCGCGAAGGTTTCCGTGTTGTTGATCGTCGTCGGCTTGCCGTACAGGCCAAACGAGGCAGGGAAAGGCGGCTTGAAGCGCGGTTGGCCTTTCTTGCCTTCCAGCGATTCGAGCAGAGCCGTTTCTTCGCCGCAGATATAGGCGCCATAACCATGGTGCGCATGCAACTGGAACGAGAACTCGCTGCCCATGATCTTGTCGCCCAGGAAGCCGGCGGCGCGCGCCTCTTCCAGCGCTTCTTCGAAACGCAGGTATTCCTGGAAGATTTCTCCGTGGATATAGTTGTAGCCCACGGTGATGCCCATCGCATAAGCGCCAATGGCCATGCCTTCGATCAGCGCATGGGGATTGTAACGAATGATGTCGCGGTCCTTGAAAGTGCCCGGTTCGCCTTCATCTGTATTGCAGACGAGGTATTTCTGGCCCGGGAACTGGCGCGGCATGAAGCTCCACTTCAAGCCGGTAGGGAAACCCGCGCCGCCACGGCCGCGCAAGGACGAAGCCTTGAGGTCGGCGATGATCTGTTCCGGCGTGATTTTCTCTTCCAGGATACGCCGCAGGGCGCTATAGCCGCCGCGGTTCACATAATCTTGCAAATGCCAGTTCTTGCCATCCAGATCCTTCAGGATCAATGGATCGATATGGCGGTTGTGGAGTGACGTCATTTCTTGAGTTCCTCCAGCATGGCGTCGATTTTCTCGTTCGACATCCAGCTGCACATGGTTTTATTACTGACCAGCAAGACAGGCGCATCGCCGCAAGCACCCATGCACTCGCCTTCAACCAGGGTGAACTGGCCGTCTGCGGTGGTTTCGCGGAAATCGATACCCAGTTTCTGCTTCAGGTACTCTGCAGCGCGCACGCCGCCCGACAAGGCGCATGGCAGGTTGGTGCACACGGTGATCTTGTGCTTGCCCACGGGTTTCACGTTGTACATATTGTAGAACGTGGCCACTTCCTGCACGGCAATCGCCGGCATGCCGATGTAGTCGGCCAGTTCCTTCATGGTTTCCGGCGCCAGCCAGCCCAGTTCATCCTGGGCATGGGCCAGCGCGGCCATGACGGCCGACTGACGCTGGTCGGCCGGGTACTTGGCCAGCTCGCGGTCAATTTTCTTATAGCATTGCTCTGATAACAACATACTTTTTGCCTCTTAGCGGTCAATACTGCCGAACACGATGTCTTGCGTCCCGATGATGGTCACGGCGTCGGCAAGCATGTGCCCACGCGCCATTTCGTCGAGCGACTGCAAGTGGGCGTAGTCTGGCGCGCGCAGTTTCATGCGGTACGGCTTGTTGGCGCCATCGGACACCAGGTACACGCCGAACTCGCCCTTCGGATGCTCCACGGCGCTGTAGGCCTCGCCTGGCGGCACGTGGAAACCTTCCGTAAACAGCTTGAAGTGGTGAATCAAGGACTCCATGTTGGTCTTCATGTCGACGCGGCCCGGAGGCGCCACCTTGCGGTTGCTGGTCATGACAGGACCTTCATTGTTGCGCAGCCACTCCACGCATTGCTTGATGATGCGGTTCGACTGGCGCAGCTCTTCCACGCGGACCAGGTAGCGGTCGTAGCAATCGCCGTTGGTGCCGATAGGAATGTCGAAATCCATCAGGTCGTACACTTCGTACGGCTGTTTCTTGCGCAAGTCCCACTGCACGCCCGAGCCGCGCAGCATGGCGCCCGTAAAGCCCATGGCCAGCGCATCTTCCGGCGAGACCACGCCGATGCCAACCGTGCGCTGTTTCCAGATACGGTTGTCGGTCAGCAGGGTTTCGTACTCGTCCACCGAGTTCGGGAAACGGCGCGCGAAGTCTTCGATGAAGTCCAGCAGGGAACCCTGGCGGTTTTCGTTCAGCTTGCCGATGGCCTTGGCGTTGCGGATGATCGACGCCTTGTGCTGCGGCATCGCGTCCGGCAGGTCGCGGTACACGCCGCCCGGACGGTAGTAGGCCGCGTGCATGCGCGCGCCCGATACTGCCTCGTAGGCGTCGAACAAGTCTTCGCGGTCGCGGAAGCAATACAGGAACGGGCCCATGGCGCCAACGTCCAGCGCGTGGGTGCCGAGCCACATCAGGTGATTCAGGATGCGCGTCATCTCGTCGAACATGACGCGGATGTATTGCGCGCGCAGCGGCACTTCCAGGCCCAGCATCTTTTCGATGGCCATCACGTACGC
>NZ_LNCE01000137.1:0-3114 GCF_001445815.1 Janthinobacterium sp. Ant5-2-1
CATAATGTTTAAAAAATTGGGACATTTCATCTCGTTTTTTAATAATACACGATGAGCTAGCGATGTCCATGCTTTTCCATGAAAATCGAAACCGGATGTTCCGGAAACTGACGTTTTAAGGTTATTGCTGGCGTAAACGACAAGCGGCGCGGCCCTTTGCAGGGACGCGCCGCTCGCTACTGACGAGTTAAACTTTACTTTTTGTTCAGGCGGGTAATCAGGCTGGACGTGTCGTAACGGTTACCGCCCGCCTGCTGCACTTCGCCATAGAACTGGTCCGTCAAGGTCGTCACGGGCAGGTCGCTGCCGTTGCGCTTGGCTTCGGCGAGGCAGATACCGAGGTCCTTGCGCATCAGGTCGACGGCGAAACCGAAGTCGAACTTGCGTTCGATCATGGTCTTGCCCCGGTTTTCCAGCTGCCACGACTGCGCCGCGCCCTTGGCAATCACGTCGACCACCAGCGCCGCATCGAGGCCCGCGTTTTCAGCAAAGGCGATGCCTTCGCTCAAGGCTTGCACGAGGCCCGCGATGCAGATCTGGTTGACCATTTTTGTGAGCTGGCCGGAACCGGATGCCCCCATGTAAGTGACGGCGCGCGAGAACAGGGCGATGACGGGTTCGGCCCGCGCGTACGCTTCCGCGTCGCCGCCCACCATCACCGTCAGCTTGCCGTTTTCCGCACCAGCCTGGCCGCCGGACACGGGCGCATCGAGGAAGAACACGCCCTTCTCTTTCGCCGCCGCGTGGATGGTGCGCGCCGCTTCGGCCGAAGCCGTCGTATGGTCGATCAGGATGCTGCCCGGTGCCATGGCGGACAACAGGCCGCCCTCTTCCAGGATGACCTGGTACAGGTCGTTATCGTTGCCGATGCAGGTGAAGACGAACTCGGCGCCTGCTGCGGCGGCGGCTGGCGTGGCGGCACTGCTGCCCTTGTACTGCTCCAGCCAGGCGGCCGCGCGGGCCGGGTTGCGGTTATACACGGTGACCTCGTGCCCGCCCGCCGCCAGGTGACCTGCCATGGGGAAACCCATGACGCCCAAACCGATGAATGCCACTTTTGCCATATTGTCCGTCCTGTCGATGTATGAATCCGATTATTGTTGCACAAATGTCCCGCGCCGGCAGCATCGTGCCGCCAGATGCCAACTCAGGCGGCCATGCATTAGCAATTGGCAAACATCAGCGATTTAATATGCAAGATCAAAATTATCATAAATGATTTATGTTGTATTTTTTTCTATTTAATATTACATTGGACTGGCATTACAAATAAGGAAACTTTTTGCCCCATCCTTTTCCCAACCCTCGTTAAGGAGTCGATCTTGCAGACCTCACTCACCCGCATGAAAATCATCAGCGCCGCCGCCCTCCTGCTCGCCGCCAGCGCCGTACAGGCAGACATCACGGTATTTACCAGCCAGTCCGCCTACCTGGCAGCGGCCGGCAATACCGGTGTCGACACCTTTGATGATTTGCCCATCGATGCACTCGATAGTCCACTGAACCGCAATGCCGGCAGCTATGCCTACACGGCAAGCAGCGTTGGCGTCTCGCCCCTCCTGTATGGCGCCGGCACGGGCAGCGACAACTGGCTGAGCACGAACAACCGCAACGACAGCGTGGTGTTCTCCAACTTTTCCAGTGCCGTACGCGGTGTGGGGGGATTCTTCTTCGGCTCGAACTCTGCCGGTGGCTATGCCAACGGCCAGAGCATCACTTTGACAGCGCGCAATGCGCTGGGCGAACTGCTCACCTATGAACTGGCGCTGCCGACACAGGCATCGTTTGTCGGCTTCCTGTCGACGGGCGCCTTCTCGGACCTGGCCGTCAGCACGGCCGGACAGATCGGCATCTGGCCGACCATCAATAACCTGTCCGTGTCGGCCGTACCGGAGCCAGCCACCTACGGCATGTTGCTGGGCGGCCTGGGCTTGCTGGGCTTCATGTCGCGTCGCCGCCGGGCCAGCCAGCAGTAAAACTGGCGCCTGGTACGGCTGCCAGCAGCCGTACCAGGCCTGCCATCACAATAATATCTCGCGCAAGGCAGCCATCAAGGCCGCGCACTCGCCCACGTTGCCGATGCTGATACGCAAATACTGGCTGATGCGCGGCGCATTGAAATGGCGCACGATCACGGAACGGGCGCGCAAGCCGGCCGCCAGTTGCGCCGCGTCATGCTGCGGGTGGCGGACAAAGACAAAGTTGGCCACCGACGGCAATACCTCGAAACCCAGCACAGCAAGATCCGCCGTCAACTGTTCACGGCTGGCGATCACGGCCTGGCGCGTCTGCTGGAAATACGCTTCGTCGTGCAGCGACGCCACGGCGCCGGCCAGCGCCAGCCGGTCCAGCGGATAGGAGTTGAAACTGTTCTTCACTCTTTCCAGCGCCTCGATCAAGTCCGGATGCCCGAATGCACAACCGACGCGCAAGCCGGCCAGCGAGCGCGATTTCGAGAACGTCTGCACCACCAGCAAGTTCGGATAACGCTCGACCAAGACCACGGCGCTCTCGCCGCCGAAATCCACATACGCTTCATCGACCACCACCACGGCGTCGGGGTGGTCGCGCAACAGGGTTTCCACACCGGCCAGCGGCAAGTCCACGCCCGTCGGCGCGTTGGGATTGGGGAAGATGATGGCGCCGCACGGCCCCTGGTAGTCTTCCGGGCGGATGCGCATGGCATCGTCGAGCGCGACCGTGCGGTAATCGATGCCGTACAGCTTGCAATACACGGGGTAAAAACTATAGCTGATGTCGGGGAACAGCAGCGGCGCGTCGTGCTTGAGCAAGGCCATGAAGGCCAGCGCCAGCACTTCATCGGAACCATTGCCGACGAACACTTGCGCGCTGTTCAGGCCGTGGTAGTCGGCCAGGGTTTGCTTCAGTTCGCTGGCCGTGGGATCGGGGTAGAGGCGCAAGGTGTCGTTACTGGCTTCGTGCAGCGCGGCCAGCACTTGCGACGACGGGCCGTAGGGATTTTCGTTGGTGTTGAGTTTGACCAGGCTGGGCAGCTTGGGTTGCTCGCCAGGGATATAGGGGGTCAGCTCGCTGACGATGTTGCTCCAGAATCGGCTCATTGCTTTTATTGGTGGGGTCGGGATGGGAGGGGGT
>NZ_LNCE01000138.1:0-546 GCF_001445815.1 Janthinobacterium sp. Ant5-2-1
TGGAACTGGTTGAAATGGAAGTGCGCGAGCTGTTGTCGAAGTACGAATTCCCAGGCGACGACCTGCCAATCATCAAAGGTTCGGCACGTATGGCGCTGGAAGGCAAAGAAGGCGAAATGGGCGTTGACGCAGTGCTGCGTCTGGCCGATGCGCTGGATGCCTACATTCCAACGCCAGAGCGCGCTGTTGACGGTGCTTTCCTGATGCCAGTGGAAGACGTGTTCTCGATCTCGGGTCGCGGTACCGTTGTGACCGGTCGTATCGAGCGCGGCATTGTCAAAGTCGGCGAAGAGATCGAAATCGTCGGTATCACCGATACCGTCAAAACGACTTGCACCGGCGTGGAAATGTTCCGCAAACTGCTGGACCAAGGTCAAGCAGGCGACAACGTTGGTCTGCTGCTGCGCGGCACCAAGCGTGAAGACGTGCAACGTGGTCAAGTTCTGGCCAAGCCAGGCTCGATCAAGCCGCATGCGCACTTCACCGGCGAGATCTATGTTCTGTCGAAAGACGAAGGCGGCCGTCATACGCCATTCTTCAACAACT
>NZ_LNCE01000139.1:0-3424 GCF_001445815.1 Janthinobacterium sp. Ant5-2-1
GGGGCTGCCGCGCAGCGGCAGCAGTTGGTCGATTCGGAGAGGGCCGGGCCAGTAGGCCCGACCCTTCGAATCCCCCGCGCAGGGCGCGCAGGCGCCCTGCTTCTCTCCGCGTACAGACGAAAAAAAAGCTACCCGAAGGTAGCTTTTTCTTTTTCGTCTGAGAGGGGGATTCCTATCATTGAATGTCGACCATAAGATCTCGCGCTTCATCAATTTTTGATCCTGAGATGCCCCCTAACATGCCCCTTGGCCGTATAGAATTTGGCCAATTTATGTTACTCCCCCTTCTTCGAAGAAGTTAGACCAGTTGCCGCGTAGTAGCGCAAAGCTATTTCTTAACCACGGAAACTCTGAATCATTCAGCCTCTATCTACCTCATATCTCGACCATATAGTTGGCGACTCGCTAGAAGCAAAAAAACTTCCGCCGAAAATAACTTTCAGCAAGTACACACAGTGTCAACTAGAAATGTTACGCTCACAGGTAGGTTAAGATATAAAGCCCGCATGCGTTCTTCCATCAGCCATTTATTAAAAATATAAAAAATGCAATCTCTTTTTGGAAAAAATATTCCTATTTCTCTTTGGAATTCGTCCACGCTTTATTTGCCATTGCATTTAGCTAACGCACACAAAAAATTTCTGGAGGAACGCGGATGGTGGGCGAGCTATGACCCAAATGGATCGGGAGGAATCGGTGGAATTTCTACTGCGCAAGCCCAAGACCACGTTACGAACCGTTTTTTGAACTCCGCAGCCCGAATGCAGTTTGTCTGCTCCGATCCGAACGATGAAGAAATTCTAGTTCGTGAAATGGTCCTCGATCAACTTGCCGATGGGAAAATTTACTTATTAGATTTGGCCGCTGGAAATGGATCAGGCACATTATCGCTTTTGTCGTTGATATGCGAGCTAAGAGAACATGGATGTCTACCTAAACTTCCGTTAAATGTTTCGATTAGTGGAGTCGATTATTCTGTCGATGCATTGGGCTATTACGCAGACTTGCTTGGGCGATTAGATCCTTGGTTTGTCAGCAATGGAATAAATATAAATTTGACACTTTACAATTGCGATCTAAGCATATCGGGAGATTTTAACGAAGTTCTCGAATCTTTTCTTAAGGACGCAGAAGATGGTGAAATAAAACGATTTTTATGCGTCGTTTCTGCACTATCTGGTGCAAAGAAGGACGGAATCGCACTCCTGCTTGACTCACTAAAATTAGCGGCTGCCGCGTTAAGTCACAAAAAAAGAAATAGCTCATGGTTGTGGGTAGAGCCGTATGTTGGAAAAACATGGATTACAAAAGCAATTGATACGGTTAAGCTTACCCTCCAAAAAGTGGCACATGTATTTTCCTCTAAGGGGGAGAGCTTCGAAATAGTAACTAGCACCCTCAAATTAGAAGAAAAGCCTAAACGATCATTCAAATGGCTTGATCCCCACAAAGGAGTTTCAGCTATAAGCCACGTGTTCGTCGTCGGGTTTAAAAATGAGTAAAGTTCATTTAAGTTTAGATCAGACATTGCTTGTACGTGCGTTAAATTCTACCAAGCAGTCATATTTCCCTACGTATGTTGGATTGCGAATACTTGGATCGCAATTGGTTAAGCAAGAAAGCAACTTCCTTGATCGACTACTTTCGCGTCGATTAGTTGCAGGAGAGAAATGGCGATACCAAAGTTTCGACATGTATAAAGGTTCAACTATCACAAAAAACGGATTGGAACATGAATATAGAAGTTGTCTGGCACCAAGTCCAATTACATCGCTCGCTGAAGCAGCAATATTGATGCAACTCGCCGCATTACCAGCATTTTCGCCTGCGTCGAGAGCATATAGCTATCAATGGCCGTCGACAAGAACCGCTGGAGTAAGTTATCGATATTTTATCGAAGGTTACAAAGAGCGAAACCGAGATGTAGCAACTGCATTAGACGTACCAGGAACTATTGCGGTCATCACGGACATACGAAAATTCTATCCCTCAGCAACGAAGGACCAAGCTCGTCATGTATTTCGGGAACTCTTTAATGGATCAAAGAAAAATGAAAGAATTCACGAAGATTCGATTACTGGATTCTTTGAACAAATGCTTGATATATCCATAAAAGGTATACCGGTAGGACCAGCAACGAGTCATATACTTGGCCATCTGGTACTCCGAGACGTAGATGCAGAATTAACTAGTGCATATGGTAGCAATTATTTTCGATATGTCGATGACATAGTTGTCGTGTGTGCAGCTTCGCAAGAACAGCAAGTAAAGAATTGCATTAGTCAGTGCCTTCTCCGAAATGGCTTTGAAATCAATGATGAAAAGACAACCATTGCCAGCGCTCAGGCATGGAATCACAGCATGCTGCAGGATGACGTTCAAAAAGATGAAAATTTTCGGGGCTTTACCCAGGATTTAGTGGTCTACTTGGCGCTTCATCCAGATAGGGCCAATGAACTAAAGTCGATGTTTTCGGAAAATGGATTCAGTATTTCAATTGATCGACTCAAAGCGCTCGCTGCCTACCCTCGCTTTCAGTATTTTCTGAAACGACGAAAATCGCCGCAAGGGCTAACACATGCTCTAGAAATATGGCTATCGAAGAACGTTGATTTTTTGAAAAGAGCAGTAAGAATAAAAAAAACGTATGAGGAACTTCTTCCTGTACTAATCAATAATAATAAATCGTCAATGGATAATCATGAAAGATGGCAGATTCAGAGAGTTCGCAGAATTGTGAACTCTCTTTTCTATTTGCGAAATTTCGGAGAATGGTCAGGCGAGCAAGAGGTATTCCAAGCCTTCCCAGAGTTGGTAGAGCAAGCAGCGTTGGCCCAAGCGTTAGTGAGTGGGACAGTCAATCCAATTTTGCCGTTCTACGGGCGAGGTCCCGCGGCCTTCGCCGAACTCTGGAAAGCACATGGCACCACAAATGCTCAGCTTGAGCCAGTAAAAAATATTAATAATGCAACTCTCGATAGTTTGGGAAGTTTACGACTTTCAGCAATAATTTCTGAAAATTCCGTAGATGAACAAGGAGTCGAAAAACGGTTACCTGGACTAATTAGTGAAGCGTCACCGTTGAAAAGAAGTTCTCCTAATCTATCGTTTGAAGATGAGCTAGAGTCGTTACGATTGGGTCGTTCAGGACAAGAGATAGCAGAGCTAATTAAAACTAGATATTCGAATGAGGAAGGAACGGCTCTAGATGCGCTGTCACTGCTCAGTTCTGAATATCGAAGTTAGTATCGAACAATTTATAGCCTAAGATGGGACAGTAAATAATGTAGCAATCGTAATCATAGGTGTGTGGGGGGGGGGGAATCTAAATTTTCGTGCGAATCTTCTATTCGAGTTTTTATAAACGTGACACCTCTAAAACCACGTACAGGTGGCCCAATTAGAGGCGTCTTGCGCCTGCCTC
>NZ_LNCE01000014.1:0-165329 GCF_001445815.1 Janthinobacterium sp. Ant5-2-1
GGCGCTGCGCGCCGCTAATCCGACCTACCATCCACTTGCACGATAAAAAGCCGCGCGGTGCATCTCTGCACCGCGCGGCTTTTTTACGTAGATCGGATTAGGCCGAAGGCCGTAATCCGACATGTATCCGCTTACTTCTTCGTGTAGGTATTCAACCAATCCAAAACGGTGTGATGCCACAGCAGCGAATTGGCCGGTTTCAGTACCCAGTGGTTCTCGTCCGGGAAGACCAGCAGCTTGCTCGGGATGCCCTGGCGCTGCAGCGCCGTGAAAGTACCCAGGCCTTGCGCGGTGGGGATGCGGAAATCGAGGTCGCCCTGGACCACCAGCATCGGTGTCTTCCAGTTTTTCACGAAGTTCACGGGATTGAGCTGCTCGTGCTTGGCCGGTGCGTCGTAGTACGGGCCGCCGTTTTCCCATTCCGTGAACCACAGTTCTTCCGTCGCGTAAGCCATGCCGCGGTTGTCGAACACGCCATCGTGGTTGACCAGGCACTTGAAGCCGTCTGGCCAGTTACCGGCGATCCAGTTCATCATGTAGCCGCCGTACGAGGCGCCCAGCGCGCAGCTGCGCTCGCGGTCCAGCCACGGGAATTTCTTGGTGGCCGCTTCCAGGCCCTTCTGCAAGTCGACCAGCGGCTTGCCGCCCCAGTCGCCGCTGATGGAGTCCGTGAACTTCTGGCCATAGCCGGTCGAACCGTGGAAGTCGATGAAGACGGTGGCGTAGCCGGCGCCCGCATACACTTGCGGATTCCAACGGTAGCTCCAGCTGTTGCCGAAGCTGCCCTGCGGGCCGCCGTGCACGAGGAAAGCGATAGGATATTTTTCACCGGCCTTGGCATTCCACGGTTTCATGACGTGGCCGTAGACGGTCTCGCCATTCGCGCCGGCGAACGAAAACTGTTCATATTCGCCGAAGCGCACGTCGGCCAGGGCTGCCGCATTCTGTTTCGTCAGCTGCACCATTGGCGTGTTTTCCGACTTCGCGTCAAGCTTGCGCGTGTACAGCTGCGCGCCCGAGGCCAGGTTGGCTTGCGCCAGCACGATGGTGTTGCCGCGCACGTCGAAGTCACCCACGGCGCCCTTGCCCGTCAGCGCAGCGACCTTGCCGCTGGCCGCGTCGATGTGGAACAGACGGTGCTGGCCCACGTCATCGGCGGAGACGAGGAAAGCCTTGCTATCCGGCGTCCAGCGGAAGTCGGCCACGGAACGGTCCCAGTCGTCGGCCACGGTGCGCTTCTTGCCGGTGGCGACATCCATCAGCACCAAATGAAAGCGGTCCGCTTCGAAGCCCGGCTTGGTCATGGCGACATAGGCGAGGGTGCGGCCATCGGGCGAGTAGGTGGCTTTCGCGTCCCAGGCCGGATTGTCGGCCGTGAGGTTGCGCGGCGCCTGGCCGCCGGCGGCGGGAATCGTGTAGACGTCGAAGTTGGTCGACCACGATTCCGTGCGGCCGGCCACGCGCACGGAGAAGGCCACGGTCTTGCCGTCCGGGCTGAAATGGTATTCGCCGTTGTCGCCGAACGGTTTTGAAGGCGCGTCGCCGTCGAGGGTGCCGCTCAGGCTCACGGGCGCGGCGCTGACCTTGCCGGTGGCGTCGATCGGCGCCGAGTACAGCGCATTGCGGCGGCCATCGGCCCAGGTATCCCAGTGGCGCACGAACATCTGGTCGTAGACCATGCCGCTTGCCTTGTTCTTGGCTTTGTCATCGAGGCGCTTTTTCGTGCAGGCGAGGTCCGCGCAATCGAGGAAGACGCCCATGCTGAAGGCCAGGCGGTCGCCCTGCGGCGACAAGCGATAGGTGTCGACGTCCAGCGCCAGGTCGGTGACCTTGGCCGCTTCGCCGCCGTTCAGGGGCAGTTGCCACACTTGCGAAGAGCCGGAACGGCCAGACAGGAAGTAGATGGCGTCGCCGTTCGGCGACCATTGCGGGTCGCTGGCGCTGGCGTCGCCGCGCGTGAGCTGGCGTGGTGCCGCGTTCGGCGCGCGCAGGTCGATCATCCACAGCTGCGTATTGCCGCGGTTCTTGTCCAGGTTGGTGGTGCGCACCGTGTAGACGACGCGCGTGGCGTCCGGCGACAGCACGGGGCTGCCCACGCGTTCCATGGCCACCATGTCTTCCACGGTGAAACCGCGCGGCGCGGCCAATGCCGGCACGGCGGCAGTGGTGGCCATGGCGGCACTGAATGCTCCCAAGAGCAGCAGACGTAAACTCATTCAAACTCCCGTTTTATATTGCGACGTTATCGATATGGTATTGACGTGGCCGGCTGTACCGCCGGCAGCCCGACATCATAGCAATAAAGACGCGCCTGCTGCGGGAGTTGACCGCCGGTTAGCCGGCCTGCAGTGCCAGTTGGTCGAGCGCCACGTGCCCCAGGAAACCGCCCCGGCTGGTGGCCGGCACGCCGTCTTCGATGGCGTGGGCAAAGCGGATGCCGGGGTCTAGTTCCAGCGCCGCCAGCACGCGCGCCGTGTTCGGATAATCGGCCAGGCTGGCCAGCTGCAGCGGTTCGGCCCAACGCGCCGTGGCGGCCAGGTAGGCGTCGGCGATGGTCGGTGCCGTGTCCGATACGAGCCAGGCGCGGCCCTCGAGCAGGTGCTCCAGGTGGGCCAGGCTTTTGTTCACTTTCTCGACGGCCATCTCGCGCCAGACGGCCGCGCGCGCATCGTCTGGTGCCGCGCGCGCGGCCTGGAAGGCGGGCATGAAGGCCGCGTGAAACGTCGTGTGCAAAAAGGACAGCACGCTGTTGAGGCGGTCGTAGTCTGGCGTGCCTTGTGCAAAGCCCAGGCTGCTGCCTGGCGCGCGGGCGGCCAGGTGCAGCAGGATCGCCATGCTTTCCAGCAGTGGTGCGCCCGTGTGCGTAAGCAGGGCCGGCGTCTGGCTCAGGGGATTGATGGCGAGAAAGGCCGGATGCTGCTTGCTGGCCGGGTCGCGCGCTTCCACGCGGGCCAGACGATACGGCAAGCCGCTCCATTCGAGGGCGGCGATGGCGGCAAACGAGCAGCCGAACGGCACGCTGTAGATCAGGGTGGTTTCCAAGTCAAACTCCGATGAGGTGAGGGAAGAGCAGTCTAATCGCGATGGTTACTATTTGGAAGAAGGCAGAATAATGTGGTATAGCTACATTTTTTATACCAGATTGGAAGCGAACCATGAAAGACAATGTCTCCGGCTGCGCCGTGGAAGAAGCGATGCGCTTGCTGGGCGGGCGCTGGCGGGTGGTGCTGCTCAGCTATCTGATGGCGGGGCCGAAGCGCTTCAGCGAAATCCGCCGCGCCGTGCCGAATATCTCGCAGCGCATGCTGACCCTGGACTTGCGCGCGCTGGAAGAAGCGGGCTTGCTGACGCGCACGATCTACGCGGAAGTGCCCGTCAAGGTGGAATACCGGCTGACGGATGAGGGCTTGCGTCTGCGCGAACTGGTCGAGATGCTGCGGGCCATCGGCTTGTGCCTGCGCGGACAGGCGGACGCGGGCGGGGCCTTTCTCGCGCCCGATGCCGCAGATAATTCTCTATAGAAACAGCTGTTTTTATGCAAAGTGCTAGACTGCCGGCCTTAGCTCACTACACTCGATACCCATGCGCCTGACTTCCATCGCCCTGACCGCCGCCGCCCTGTTCGCCGCCTTGCCGGCCCAGGCCGCCACCATGCCGACACTCGAGCAAATCCACACCGCCGTGCAGGCGGGCGTGGCCAAGACACAAGCGAAGACGCAGTCGAGCATGCCGTTCGTCATCAAGGTCACCAGCCTGGCCGGCTGCCAGGATTCGCAGGAAGTGCAAGGCGAAGTGGTGTGCCTGGTGGGCATGAGTGCAGGCATGCGCGATGCCTTTAATGTACTGCCCCTGCGTAAAGAGGGCGAAACCTGGGTCGGCGTCGAGCGCAAGAACGCCAAGTTCGCGGGACCGTCGCCGGCCGAGGCGCAAGCGATGATACGCGCGTGGGCCAAGGAAGAAGTGGCGCGCAATCCGGAAGCGGCCAAGGACGTGCAGATGCAGGAAGCGCAGAGCACCATGCAGGTCAAGGCCGTCAACGAATGCGACGTCAAGCGCAAGACGGGCTACCTCGCATGCGATACGGAATTGAGCGTGCCGAGCCGCCCGGAAGCCATCAAGACGGAACTAACCTTCATGCTCGAGAATGGCAACTGGCGCTACGTGCCCCGTTAGACGTCTTTCCGCCGGGACAGCCACGCTGTTCCGGCATCATTCCTGCCATCCCCCGCGGCCACGCCGCCGTCTGCAATATTTGCAGATCCACAAGGCAATCTCATCCGTGAAAATTGCCGATTTAAATTAATAATTAAATATTAAAATTAATGTATCGATGCGGACTGCCGCCGGCTTCCTGCCGTGCCGCATTTGACCACTTCCCCGTGCCCGCAAGGGCTACAGCCAAGGATCCGACCATGCGACTCAATCTTCCCGTCAGCGATACCGAGATCAACCTGAGCGATACCGAGACCATCGTCTCGACTACCGACTTGCAAGGCAATATCACCTATGCCAACCCGTATTTCATCGCCGTCAGCGGTTACAGCGCGGAAGAATTGATCGGTGCGCCGCAAAACATCCTGCGTCATCCGGACATGCCGGTCGAAGCGTTTGCCGATTTCTGGGCCACCATCCGCTCGGGCCGTTCGTGGAGCGGCATGGTGAAAAACCGCTGCAAGAATGGCGATTACTACTGGGTGCTGGCGAACGTCACGCCGGTGGTCGAGGATGGCGTGGCCGTCGGCTACATGTCCGTGCGCACCAAGCCCACGCGCCAGCAGGTGGCGCAGGCGTCCGCCCTGTACGCGCGCATCAAGGCGGGGCAGGCCGATGGCATCGTCATCAGCCAGGGCGCGGCCGTGCGCACGGGCTGGCTGGCCAGGCTGGCGAGCTTGCGCGACCTGCCGCTGGGCAAGCGCATCGGCTGGAATCTGGGCTTGCTGAGCCTGGTACTGCTGCTGCAACTGGCGTGGAATGCGGGCGTGCTGCCGGCCGGCGCGGGCGGCTGGCTGACGGGCCTGTCCGTGCTGGCCTTGGGCGCGACCCTGTATTTCTGGCACAGCTTGCACCGCGCCGTGCTGCAACCGTTGCAGCAGGCGCGCCAGGCCTGCGACGTGATGGCGGGCGGCGACCTGACGGGCGAGCTCGACACCACGCGGCGCGACGAGATGGGGCAGCTGCTGCGCTCCTTGCGCCAGCTGCGCGTCAACCTGCATTCCATCGTCGGCGACGTGCGCGGCAACTTCCTGCGCATCAGCATGGCCAGCCAGGAAATCGCCGCCGGCAATATGGATCTGTCGGGCCGCACGGAAGCGCAGGCATCGGCCCTGCAGCAGACGGCGTCGAGCATGGAACAGCTGGCGGCCACGGTGCAGCAAAACAGCGGCAACGCCGTGCAGGCCAGCGACATGGCGGGCAAGGTCCACGGCCTGGCCGGGCGCGGCGGCGAACTCGTCGGCCAGATGGTGAGCATGATGGCGGACATTAACGCTTCATCGAAGAAGATCGGCGACATTACGGGAATTATCGAAGGCATCGCCTTCCAGACGAATATCCTGGCCCTGAACGCGGCCGTGGAAGCGGCGCGCGCGGGAGACCAGGGGCGCGGTTTTGCCGTCGTGGCGGGCGAGGTGCGCAGCCTGGCCCATCGCAGCGCGGCGGCCGCCACGGAAATCAAGCAATTGATCACGGCGTCTTTGGCGCAGGTGGAGGCGGGCGCGAAGCTGGCGCAGCAGGCGGGCGCCAGCAGCGCCGAGATGCTGGGCGCCGTGCAGGGCGTGCACGGCATCATGGAAGAGATCGCTTCCGCTTCGCGCGAGCAAAGCCACGGCATCGGTCAAGTGAATATGGCCGTCACGCAAATGGATGAAGTGACGCAGCAGAACGCGGCGCTCGTGGAAGAATCGGCGGCGGCATCCGCTTCGCTGCAAGACCAGACCTTGCAGCTTGAACAGGCGATGGCCCTGTTCAAGCTGGAACGGCGGCGCGGCGGCCCGCCCGCGCCTGTACGTCCACCCGAGCGCCGCCGCGCTACAGCAGGCGCTCTGACAGCGCCTTGAAGGCAAGCTCGGGCACGAGAAAGGCGAACGGTGTTGACAGGGGCGGCAGCTGGCCCAGCAAGCCGCAGTCGGCGCGCAAGGCCGTCAGCGCCTGCACTTGACCCACATCGACGGGCAAGTCGATTTCGCCAAAGACCAGCTTGCCGTTGCGCGGCACGTGCGCGATGGCCGCATCTTGGCAGGCGAGGAAGGCGACGGCATCGCGCCAGTTGCCGAATAGTTGCTGCCAGTCTGCATCGAGGCCATGCTCCGCCGTGATGTCCGCCTGTACGTCGAGCAGCGGGGCGCTGCCGGCGCCGGGCGTGATCGTGCAGCGCGCCTGCGTGGCCGTGACTTCCAGCGTCATGTTGTCGGCCAGGTGGGTCGGCAGGATGTCGCTGAACAGCCGCGTGCCCAACGCATGGGGCAAGCTGTCCATGATATTTTTCAAGAAATACACGCAGGGCACGGCGGGCGCGCCCGCTGGCGTATGGTCGAGGTACAAGCGCCAGTTGCTCTGCAGCGGAGATGGCAGCAGCTTGCGCAACGGACCGAGCATGGCAGGGCCGAAATGCCCGTGGCGGTAGGTCAGCACCGTGAATGGCGTCTTGCCATCGCGCTGCCACAGAACCACGCCGGCCGGCAGCAAGTGCTGCGCGGCAGCGGCGTCGACCAGCCAGCTCACGTAGACGACGTCGCGCACGTCGCTGTGCAAAGTGAGGAAGGGCAGGCGCGACATGACGGCCTGGCGCACCGTGGCAAAGTGCGTGCAATTGGCGAGCGCGGCAAACAGTCGCCCCGGCCAGCCCGCACGCGGGTGGCGGTAAGTGTTGTCTTGCAATTGGGAACTTTCGGGAAAGGCGCAGGAAGGTTGATACGCTAACGCTGCAACGTCCGTCCACATCATCGCGAGCGGCAGCGATGTGTGGCTGAGACGCGCAGCTGTGCTAGAGCACAGCGAGCATCGCAGGCCGCACAGGGCGCCGCGCAGCCGATGTGGGCGGGCGTCACTATTACTGCATGTGCCAGCCGTGGCTGACGACGATGGACTGGCCGCTCAAGGCCGTCGACGGGAATGCCGCCAGGAAGACGGCCGTTTGCGCCACGTCTTGCGTGGTGGTGAATTCGCCGTCGATGGTGTCTTTCAGCATCACTTTCTTGATCACGTCTTCTTCGCTGATGTTCAGCTGGGCCGCCTGTTCGGGGATTTGCTTGTCGACCAGCGGCGTGCGCACGAAGCCGGGACAGATGACGTTGGCGCGGATGCCGTCTTTCGCGCCTTCCTTGGCCACTACCTTGGCCAGGCCCAGCAAGCCGTGCTTGGCGGCCACGTAGGCGCTCTTGAACGGCGAGCCTTCGTGCGAATGCACGGAACCCATGTAGATGATGGCGCCGCCGCGGCCGGCCTTGATCATTTCGCGCATGCAGGCGCGCGTGGTGAGGAAGGCGCCGTCCATGTGAATGGCCAGCATCTTTTTCCATTGTTCGAACGGGTAATCGACGACGGGGCTGATGATCTGGATGCCCGCATTGCTGATCAGGATATCGATGCCGCCGAAGTGGGCCACGGCATCGACCACGCCCTTGTCGACCTGTTCTTCGCTCGAGACATCCATGGCGACGGCAAATGCCTGGCCGCCCGATTGCTTGATTTCCTCGGCCGTCTTGCTGGCCGCTTCCAGGACCAGGTCGGCGATGACGACCTTGGCGCCCTGTTTTGCGTATTCGATGGCCATTTCCTTGCCGATGCCACTGGCGGCGCCGGTAATCAGTGCGACTTTGTCTTTGAGTTGCATATTAATCCTTTGCATTGCGGGTTGGAGTGATCGTGGAAAACCTGACTATGCCAGTATAGCGAGAAAACACGGTGTGCATGCCCCGCGCACGTCTATGGGGCTTGCTGCCTGTCAAGGATTTCCTGTAGCCGCCAGGCGCCAGGATTGGTGCCCGCCCACGTGCGAAACGCGTGATTGAACGCGCTTTGTTCCTGGTAGCCGAGCAGGAAGGCGATGTCGACCAGCGACAAATCCGGCTCGCGCAGATAGTCGCGCGCCAGGCCGAACCTGGCCTGGTCCAGCAGGGTCTGGAAGCTGGTGCCCGCGTCGGCCAGCTTGCGCTGCAAGGTGCGCGGCGTCACGGCGAGGGCGGCGGCAACGGTGGCCAGCCGCGCCGAGCCATGGCGCAAGCCTGCCACGATGGCCGCGTGCACTTGCGCGTCGATGGCGCCGCCAGTGTCCGTTTCAGCTTCGCGCTGCGCCAGCAACTGTTCCGCATGCTGGCACAGCACGGGGTACAGGCTGACGTCGGCGTTCGGTACGGGCCAGTCCAGCAATTGCGCGTCGAAAGTGGCCGTGTTGGCGAGGGCGTTGAAGGCGGGCAGGCTGCCCAGCACGCGCACGTATTCGTCGCGGTGGGCCGCGTGGCGCAGCAGCTCGCCGCCGCCATCGTGGGTGAATGCCAGTTTGGCCGGCGGCAGCGGCATGCCGGCCAGCCAGTCGCCGCTGACACGGATGCCGGCAAAGACGCTGTCGACCAGGTGCCGGCTGGCGCCCGGGTAGTTGCTGGTCCAGCGGTAATGCGCGACGGCGCCATCGCGCTGCAGGGCCGACTGGCCCAGGTCGTGCGCCAGCCGTTCATAGCGAGCAGTCTGTTCCAGTACCTGACCCACGTTGCTGCAACTGAGCAGTATCAAGCCATACGCGCTGTACGTGCCCATGCGCACCCGCTGGCCCACATGCAGGCCGAAATGCGCATCGCCCGCCAGCAGCGCGCCCGCATCGAGCAGGCGCACGTAGTCGCGCGCGGCAAGGTTGGGCGCGGAGGCCTCCAGGCTGTGCGGCGCCACGCCGGCCGCTTGCGCCAGGGTGGCTGCTGCGATGCCATGCGCGCCGGCCGCTTCCAGCAGCGGCAGCAGGTAGGCGCCGGCGACCCGGCCTTCAGTGCTTGTCATGATGGAACAATGCGATTGTCATGAAAAACCAATACCCTTCGTCTGTGGCGGAATATGCTATTGATCTAGCAAGAAAATCAGGCAGGAACAGTATAGCAAGCCGCCGTGGCGCGCAACTGGCCGAATACAGGGGATGTCGATGCAACGCTGGAATGGCTGGGGAGACGAGAGCATCACGTATGCGCTGAGCGGGGACGCACTGGCGTTTCTGCGCGAGCGCCTGGGGCCGGGCAGCGGCATCGTCGATGCCACCTTCGACGACGCCTGCGCGCAGGTGCCCGCTTCGCGCCTGGCGCCGCATCCGCTGATCGACACCCAGCCCGCCACGCGCGTGCGCCATGCGCTCGGCCAAAGCCTGCCCGACTGGTTCAAATTGCGTCATGGCCGCATCGGCGCCGTGCCCGACGGCGTGGCCTTTCCCGACAGCGCGCTGCAGGTGCGCCAGCTGCTCGCGTATGCGCGCCAGGCCTGCGTGGCCGTCATCCCGCATGGCGGCGGCACCAGCGTGGCCGGGCATTTGACGGTGGCGGCGGGGCCGCGCCCCGTGCTGTCGGTCAGTCTCGCACGCCTGTGCGCGCTGGGCCACCTGGACCGCGAGGCGCAGCTGGCCACGTTCGGCGCGGGCGTGTATGGCCCCGACCTGGAAGCGCAGCTGCGCGCGCAGGGCTATACCCTGGGCCACTATCCGCAGTCGTTCGAGTATTCGACCCTGGGCGGCTGGATCGCCACGCGCTCGTCGGGCCAGCAATCGTTGCGCTATGGCCGTATCGAGCAGCTGTTCGCGGGCGGCGAAGTGGAAACGCCGGCCGGCACCTTGCGCATCCCCACGTTTCCCGCGTCGGCGGCCGGCATCGACTTGCGCGAAATGGTGCTCGGCTCCGAAGGGCGGCTGGGCATCCTGACGCAGGCGACGGTGCGCGTCTCGCCGCTGCCGCCCTACGAGGCGTTCCACGCCGTGCTCTTTGCAGACTGGGGCCAGGCGCAATCGGCCGTGCGGGCGCTGGCCCAATCGCGCCTGCCCCTGTGCATGCTGCGCCTGTCGAACGCGGTCGAAACGCAAACCATGCTGACCCTGGCCGGGCACAAGAAACTGGTGGGACTGCTGGAACGCTATTTGTCGCTGCGCGGCTGCGGCGAAGGCAAGTGCATGCTGATGCTGGGCGTCATCGGAGAAGCCGGCGCCGCGCGCGCGGCCCTGCGCGGCGCGCTGGCGCTGGCGCGGCGGCATGGCGGCGTGCACGTAGGGCGGCACATGGGCGACAAGTGGAAGCAGGGGCGTTTTCGCAATGTCTACCTGCGCAATGGCGCGTGGGAGCACGGCTATGTGATAGACACGGTGGAGACGGCCGTCGACTGGCCCCGCGTGGCGCCGATGATGGCGGCGCTGGAACAGGCAGGCGTGAATGCGCTGGCCGCGCATGGCGAGCAGGTGCACGCATACACGCATCTGTCGCACGTGTATGCGCAGGGCGCCAGCGTCTACACCACCTATGTTTACCGGCTGGCGTCCACGTACGAGGAAAACATGGCGCGCTGGCGTACCCTGAAGGATGCGGCCAGCGCCGCCATCGTCGCCAACGGCGGCACCATCAGCCACCAGCATGGCGTGGGCACGGACCACGCGCCGTGGCTGATGGCCGAAAAGGGCGAGCTGGGCATCGCCGCCATGCGCGCGCTGCTGCGCCAGTTCGACCCGCAGGGCATGATGAACCCGGGCAAACTGCTGCCTGACGCGGGCAGCGGATTGTGAACAGGGAGGATTTGCCCGGCATCCTGGCGCGCGAATGGGACGTGTTGATCGTTGGCGGCGGCATCACGGGCGCCGGTATCCTGCTGGAAGCGGCGCGGCGCGGTTTGACGGCGCTGCTGGTGGAGCAGCGCGATTTCGCCTGGGGCACGTCGAGCCGTTCATCAAAGCTCGTGCATGGCGGCTTGCGCTACCTGAAGCAGGGCCAGTTCGCGCTGACGCGCGAATCGGTGCACGAGCGGGTAGCCTTGCTGACGGATGCGGCGGGTCTGGTCGAGCCGCAAGGCTTTGCCTTTGGCGACTACACGGGCAGGAAACCGGGGCGGCGCCAGTTCATGCTGGGGCTGGCCATCTACGACATGATGGCGGGCCGGCGCGCGCGCCGCTATGTCGATGCGCTTGACTTTGCCATGCTGGCGCCGCACATCCGGCGCGACGGCCTGCAGGGCGGCATGCTCTACCAGGACGCCAAGACGGACGATGCGCGCCTGGTGCTGCGCGTGCTGCAGGAAGCACGGCGTCATGGCGGCGTGGCCGTCAATTACCTGGGCGTGGCGTCCTTGCTGCGCGACGGTGGCAAGGTCGCCGGCGCCACCTTGACCGATGCGCTCGATGGCAGGGCATTCACGGTGCGCGCGCGCCTGGTGATCAGCGCCACGGGCGCCTGGGCCGACGCCTTGCGGGGACAAGTGGGAGAGCAGCCGAAACTGCGGCCCCTGCGCGGCAGCCATTTGCTGCTGCCTGCCTGGCGTTTGCCGCTGGCGCAAGCTGTCAGCCTGATGCACCCGCACGATGGCCGTCCCGTGTTTGCGTATCCGTGGGAGGGCGTGACCCTGGTGGGCACCACCGATGTCGACCACGGCGCCAGCCTGGACGTGGAGCCGGCCATCACGCGCGGCGAACTCGCTTATCTGCTGGCCGCCTTGCAGTGGCAGTTCCCGCAGCTGGCGCTGGGCGAGGGCGATGTGCTGGCCACGTTTGCCGGCGTGCGTCCCGTGATCGGCAGCGGCCAGCTTGACCCGTCGAAGGAAGCGCGCGAACATGCGCTATGGCTGGAAAACGGCTTGCTGACGGTGGCGGGCGGCAAGCTGACGACGTTTCGCGTGATCGCCCTCGACGCATTGCGCCGTGCCGCGCCGCTGCTGCCGGGCTGGCACGCGGATTTGCGCCCCTTGCCGATTTTCGATGCTGTGCCACCCTTGTCGGGCAAGGCCTTGGCGCTCGATGCCGAACAGCGCGAACGGCTGCTGGGCCGTCATGGCGCGGGGGCGCAAGCGCTGTGCGATGCGGCGCACGATGGCGAACTGGCGCCGATTCCCGGCACGCAGACCCTGTGGGCGCAATTGCGCTGGGGCGCGCGCAGGGAAGACGTGCAGTACCTGGACGACTTGCTGTTGCGGCGCACGCGCATCGGTTTGCAGCTGGCCGGCGGCGCGCTTGCTATCATGCCGCGCCTGCGCGCCATCTGCCAGCGTGAACTGGGCTGGGACGACGCGCGCTGGGAGGCAGAGCAGCAGCGCTACCTGGCCCTGTGGCGCCGCCATTACAGCGTGCCACAAGGCGAATGAAGCAACGATAAAAAAGGAGAGCATCATCGAGACCATCCTGTTTGGCCAGCCCCTGGCGCTGGGCGACGCGCGCATCACCTACGACAGCCTGTCGCCGCTGGACTTGCGCCAGAGCGTGGACGTCCTCGTCGACGACCTGGGCGAAGACCTGCTGCAAATCACGTGCACGAATGGCGACATCGTCGACGTGGGCTGGTATCCGGCCTGGAACGAACAGGGACGCTTGCGCGTGGTGGCAGTGCGGGGACAGGACTGGGAGGCGCCCGTGTTCAGCGCCCGGCCGGACAAGGATCCGCAAGCGCTGCTGCAGGCGCTGCGCGCCGCGCTGGCCAGCCTGGGCTGAGGCCATGGCCAGCGCAGCCGGCCCGGGGCCGTACATTCTCGCCATCGACAATGGCACGCAAAGCGTGCGCGCGCTGCTGTTCGACCGGGACGGCAATCTGGCGGCCAAGGCGCAAGTGTTCCTCGAAGCGTACTATTCCGATCACCCCGGCTGGGCCGAGCACGACGCCGACGGCTACTGGCAAGCCGTGTGCGCAGCGTGCCAGCAGCTGTGGCGCAGCACCGTCATTGAAAAACCGTCGGTCGCAGGCGTGGCAGTCACGACCCAGCGCGGCACGGTCGTCAACGTGGATGAACACGGCGCCCCGCTGCGGCCTGCCATCACGTGGCTGGACCAGCGCAGCACGCGCGACATTCCCCAGTTGGCGCCATGGTGGCGCGCCGCTTTCCGCGCCACGCGTCTCGATGGCACGATCGCGTACTTTCGCCGCGAGGCCGAGATCAACTGGATCAGCGCGCACCAGCCCGACATCTGGCGCCGCACGCACAACTTCCTGCTGCTGTCGGGCTTTTTGAACCACCGCCTCTGCGGAAAATACATCGATTCGACGGGCTCGCAAGTGGCGTACATCCCGTTCGACTACAAGCGCCATGCGTGGGCCGGGCGCTTCGACTGGAAGTGGCAGGCGCTGGCGATCAAGCCGTCCATGCTGCCCGAGCTGGTGACGCCGGGCACGCGCATGGGCGCCATCACGGCATCGGCCGCCGCGGCGACGGGCATCCTGGAAGGCACGCCCTTGCTGGCGGCCGCCGCCGACAAGGCCTGCGAAGTGCTGGGTGCCGGCTGCGTCGAACCGCACGTAGCCTGTCTGAGTTACGGCACCACGGCCACCATCAATACGACCAACCGCAAATACGTGGAAGTGACGCGCTTCATTCCGCCGTATCCGGCCGCCATGCCGGGCGCCTACAGCACGGAAGTGCAGATTTTCCGCGGCTACTGGATGGTCAACTGGTTCAAGGAGCAGTTCGGCGACCGCGAACGGGCGGCGGCCGCCGAAGATGGCACGGGCTTGTCCGCCGAAGCGCTGTTCGACCGCCTGGTCGACGCCGTGCCGCCCGGCTCCATGGGCCTGATGCTGCAGCCGTACTGGAGTCCAGGCATCAAGGTGCCGGGGCCGGAAGCGAAGGGCGCCATGATCGGCTTTGGCGACGTGCACACGCGCGCCCACATCTATCGTGCCATCCTCGAAGGGCTCGCGTATGCGCTGCGCGAAGGCAAGGAGCGCATCGAGCGGCGCAGCGGCATTGCGATTTCGGAGCTGCGCGTCGCGGGCGGCGGTTCGCAAAGCGACGCCGCCATGCAGCTGACGGCCGACATCTTCGGCCTGCCTGCCGCGCGCGCCCACGTGTATGAAAGCTCGGGCCTGGGCGCGGCCATCGCCGCCAGCGTGGGCCTGGGCTGGCATGCGGATTTCCCCGCCGCCGTGCAGGCGATGACGCGCAAGGGCACGGTCTTCCAGCCGCATCCCGAGCACCGCAAGATCTACGAGCAGCTGTACCGGCGCGTGTACCAGAAGATGTATGCGCGGCTGCAGCCGCTGTACCGCGAGATTGCCGATATCACCGGCTATCCGGAATAGCTAGTCATTAAATCGTATTGCGAATCATTCGCATCCGATATATGATGTGTTCCGCATTTCACTAAGGCAACTTATCCCTGTGACTGCAGTGCGCCGCCGGCCATGCGCCGGTGGCGTGTCCGCGCGGGCAGAGTTCCGCCGCAACGCTTCCTTCAACGCCGCCGCTTGATCGTGCACCGCTGTCCTCTGCCCCTGCATTTTTTCATTCCACAAGCATCGAGCAGCAAGCAAACCCAGGCAAGGATAGCGATGAAGAGCAGCAGCAAACATGGATTGACCCCGCTGGCCGCCGCGCTGGCGCTGGCATTGGGTGGCGCGCACGGCCACGCGTGGGCGGTGGCGATGGCCGACAAGACCGAGAAGGCCGACGCCGTGCAGATGCCCGCCATCAGCGTGTTCGGCGACGCCATCAGCGCCGGCACGGCCGGACGCTCGTATATCAACAGCGCCGACATCGAACGCCAGCAGGCCGACAATGTCGCGTCCCTGCTCGACACCTTGCCTGGCGTGGACTTGGCAGGCACGGCCCGTCCCAGCGGCCAGAGCCTCAATATCTGGGGCTTCAATAAAGTGCAGGACGTGAAAGTCATCCTCGACGGCGTGCCCAAGGGCTTCGAGAAATACCGCCAGGGTTCCATCTTCATCGAGCCGGAACTGATCAAGCAGATCGAAGTGAACAAGGGCGCGCATACGAGCTTGTACGGCAATGGCGGTTTCGGCGGCGTCATCACGGTCGAGACCAAGGATGCGCAGGACTTGCTGGAAGGTGGCGAGAAAGCGGGCGCCATGCTGAAGTACTCGCGCCACTCGAACAATGGGGAAAACGACGCCACCGTGGCCGTCTATGGCCGCACGGAAGATGGCCGCTTCGATGCGATGGCCTTTACGACGCAGCGCAAGTCCGACGATTTGCGCAAGCCCGATGGCAAGCCATTCCGCTTTTCCGCCATCGATGCGCCATCGAGCCTGGCCAAGCTGAATATCCGGTTGACGCCGGAGCAGCTCTTGACCCTGACGGCCATGAAGAGCGGCAGTTCGGGCTGGGGGCCGTTCGCCGCCATGGGCGAGGACGTGCCCACGCCGACCGAGGCGGAAATCAAAAAATACGGACTGGAAGAAGCGTGGCAGCGCAAGGCCGTGTACCGCGACCAGGACGACGATACATATTCCGTGAAGTGGCAGTACGCGCCGCAAAATAATCGATGGATCAAGCTGACGGCCAGCGCCGGCTATTCGCACACGGACCAGCATGACAAGCGCCTGCCCTCCGCGTCGCTCGGTTCCTACCTGGGCTCCCTGGGCAACGAGAGCTGGGCCTCGTACGTGGACCGCATCGCCGAAGTGCGCAACGAAAGCGTGTTTACGACGGGCGCCGTGTCGCACGTGCTGCTGACGGGACTGCAATGGCACAAGAACGTGCGCGACACCTTGATGTACTACCCGTCGTCGACGGCGCTGAAGGACCCCAGCTACAACTATGGCTACTTCCAGCCCTACTACATGCCGGCCGGGCGCCAGGAAACCACGGGCCTGTATCTGCAGGATGCGATGACCTATGGCGACGTGACGGTGACGGCGGCCCTGCGCCACGACAGAGTCGTTTCCGAGGGCGTGCCGAACAAGGCGTCGCGCTACAACAGCCCGCTGGCGGCGGCTGGCCACGACTTCAGCGAAAAGGCGCATGAAGACTGGTCGCCGCGACTGGGCCTGTTCTGGAAGGCGTCCGCCAGCGTGGCGCTGTTCGGCGACTTGAGCCGCACTTGGCGCGCGCCGACCATCGACGAAATGTATTCGAATGAATACTATGTGTCGTCCAGGCTCGGTTCATCGACGCCGGGTACCAGCCGCGACCTGGCCGTCGAGCGCGTGACGGCCGTGCGCACGGGCGTCATGCTGCACCGTCAGAACGTGTTCATGGAGCGCGACGACGTGCAGCTGCGCCTGACGGCGTACCGGAACCGCGTCAGCGACAATATCGGTCCGCGCCTGGGTATCCTGATCGAAGGCTATGTGCCGGGATCGGGCAAGGTGCCGCCGGCCCTGTCGTCCTACCGCAACCTGGCCGGTTTCCGCACGCAGGGCGTGGAAGTCGAGTCCTATTACAACTCGCCGCGCCTGTTTGCCAGCGCCTCGCTGTCGAAGCAGCGCGGCACGCGCACGGGTTCCCAGCGCGACCCGTGGGGCCAGGACGAAGCCGTGTCGACCATCGCACCCGATAAATTGATGGCGGGCCTGGGCTGGCGCATGCCCGACCTTGGGGCCAGCATCGGCTGGCAGGGCCGCTTCGTGGCAAAGCAGGAGCGCGTCCTGCCGGTGGGGAATGTGTACCGCTTGCCGCCATCGAAAGGCTATGCGCTGCACACTTTGTTCGCGTCGTGGAATGGCCGGCAGGGCGTGTGGTGCGGCACGGAAGTGCGGCTGACGGTGGACAACGTCTTCAACCGCAATTACATGCCCTACTTGAGTGAAGCGGTTACCGGCGTGGGGAGGAATGCGAAGTTGAGTGTGTCCAGAAAATTCTGATTACTTCTGAAAATGGCGGGCCGGAGACGCGGGCCTGAGAAAATGCCGATGGCGGCGTTGCAGCTTCCTTGCCGTACTGGCTATTGTCTGCGTCGCTGCGCCTTGCCCTCGACATTTTTCAGGCTCGCTTGGCCCGGAGTGCCTTTTTTTGTGACTTGGGCCTACTCTTTGTTTGCCGCATGTCTTGCTAAGCTTTAACGCAGTACGATCGCCTTGACCGTCTCCCAGGCCGTGCTGCCCGAGTGCGTGGCGCGGACCTGGTTGCGGCCCGCTTCCTTGGCCACGTACAGGGCGCGGTCGGCGGCGACGAACAGGGCTTCGCGGTCGTCCAGCTGGTGCGGGCGGATGGTGGCCACGCCGATGCTGACGGTGATCCATGGCGAGGTGCTTGATCGCGGGTGCGGCAGCTGCAGCGCTTCGATGCTGGCGCGGATGGCCTCGGCCAGGTGCAGGGCGTTGCCGGCATCCGTGTCGGCAAACAGCAGCACGAATTCCTCGCCGCCGTAGCGGGCCGCCAGGTCGCCGGAGCGGCTGGCATGCGCATCGATGGCTTGCGCCACCTGCTGCAGGCAGATGTCGCCGGCCGGGTGGCCCAGGCTGTCGTTGTACAGCTTGAAATGGTCGACGTCGAGCACCACCAGCGACAGGGCGCCGCCGCCGCGCACGGCGCGCTGCCACTCTTTTTCAAGGAAGCTGTCGAAATGCCGGCGGTTGGCGATCTGCGTCAGCGGGTCGAGATAGGCGGCGCGCTGCAGCGCGTCTTCCGACTGCTTGTGATGCGTGATGTCGTGCAGCAGGCCGATATACAGGGGCTGGCGCAGATACATGGGCGTCAGGGTCAGGTCCATGCTCAACGCTGCGCCATTGCGGTGGCGGATCGCCACTTCGCGCGTGCCGTGGTTGTGCGCTTTTTCCGGATTGGCCGCGTGCATGGCGAAATAATCGAGGTATTCCTGCGTCACGAGGGGGCTGAGCAGCTCGCCGATGAAGCGTCCGGCCAGTTCGTTTTCGCGGTAGCCCAGGTACTGGTCGCAGGCCGGATTGGTGTACTGGATGCGGCCATCTGCCTCGATGATCAGCAAGCCCTCGGCCATGTTGTTGACGATGGTGCGCAGGCGCTCGGCCTGTTCCTGCTGGGTTTCATTGTTGCTGCGGATTTGCAGCTGGGCGCGCACGCGCGCGCACACTTCGGCCATGCGCAGCGGCTTGCTGATGTAATCGACGGCGCCGCAGTCGAAGCCGGCCACCACGTCTTCCGTTTCCGTCTTGGCGCTCATGAAGATGACGGGGATGCGCTGCGTCAGCGGATGCTGCTTGAGGCGGCGGCACGTTTCGATGCCGTCCATGTCCGGCATCAGCACGTCGAGCAGGATCAGGTCGGGATGGGCGCGCTGGGCGATCGCCAGCGCCCGTTCGCCGGACGTGGCCACATAGGTTTGATAACCCTGTTCGCTCATCAGCTTGCGCAGCAGCTCAAGGTTGGCCGGCGCATCGTCGACAATCAAAATAGCGGCCTCACGCCGCTGGGAATGCTCCACACTGCCTGGACTCATTGCTTCCGGCCTTCTCGATGTACTTTGCGCTGCCTGCGTTTGCTGCATATTCGGTGATGCTGACCGGGGTCAAATCTGATACAGCGGTCAAATCATACCGCCTCGCCATTTTTTTGGGTGAAAAAATCGATGTTGCGCGAGCAATGAAAGTATTATTTTTATGATATTTTTAAAAATAAATACACGCAATTGCTATCATGAAAGCGGTTTTTAGGCGGAAAAGACGCGTGCCCGTTGGTGCGGGGGCAGCAGGGGACACGCCCCGCGGCAAGCGGGGCGTGGAGAGTGCGATTACATTTTTGCGGCGATCAGTTTGCCCAGGATGGCGATGCCCTCGCGGATGCGTTCCGGCGGCACCGTCACGAACGACAGGCGCAGGGTGTGCGTGTCCGGCGTGTTGGCGTAGAACGGCGCGCCCGGCACGAAAGCGACCTTGTTGGCGATGGCTTCGTCGAGCAGTTTCATCGCGTCGATGTGTTTCGGCAGGGTGACCCAGATGAACATGCCGCCTTCCGGCTTCGTCCACGTGACGCCGGCCGGGAAGTGCTCTTCCAGCGCCGACAGCATGGCCTGGCACTGGTTGCCGTACAGGCTGCGGATGCTGGGGATGTGCCGGTCCAGGAAGCCATCCTTGATCACTTCATGCACGACCATCTGCGTCAGCTGCGAGGTGTGCAGGTCGGCCGCCTGCTTGGCCAGTTCCAGGCGGCGCACAAGCGGCATCGGCGCCACCACGTAGCCGAGGCGGATGCCGGGCGTGAGCACTTTCGAGAACGAACCCATGTAGATGACGCCGTCCGGATTCATGTTGATCATCTTCGGATACGGCTCGCCACTGTAGCTGAGGGCACCGTACGGATCATCCTCGATCAGCGGCAGGCCGTGGCGAGCGCAGGTTTCCACCAGTTCCACGCGGCGCGCCACGGACAGGCTGCGGCCCGTCGGGTTCTGGAAGTTCGGCAGCGCGTACAAGAGGCGCGCGCCATCGGCGACGGGGTTGATGGACGACGGCACCAGGCCTTCGTCATCGGTATCGACGGAAACGAATTCGGGACGGTAGACGGAGAATGCCTGCAGGGCGCCCAGGTAGCTGGGGGTTTCCACCAGGACCTTGCTGCCTTCGTCGATCAGGACCTTGCCCAGCAAGTCCAGCGCCTGCTGCGAGCCGGACGTCATCAGCACCTGTTCCGGCAGGATGGTGCTGCCATTGCTCGACAGCGAGTCGGCGATCCACTGGCGCAGCGGCAGGTAGCCGTCGGTCGGGCCGTATTGCAGGGCCACCTTGCCATTGTTCGACAGGACCTTGTCGAAGGCGGTCTTCATTTCTTCCACGGGGAAGGTGGCGGGCGAGGGCAGGCCGCCGGCAAACGAGATGATCTCGGGACGCTGCGTGATCTTCAGGATTTCGCGGATGAACGAGCTTTGCAGCTGTTCTGCGCGTTCGGCAAAGCGCCATTGGATCGGATTCGGATTTTCAATTTTCATACGAGTCTCACAGAAGATGCCGAGCTGCGCCGGCTGGATTTGTTGGCCCGCTTGTGGCGGTGCTTGCGCAAGCGGCACCGGATAGGCGCCGCCATGATGCTGCCGTATTGTACGGCTTGCACGCCGCCGTGCCCATGCGCACGCGTAACGGCGTTGCAAATGGGCGTCAGGGAACCTTACTTCAGCTTGCGCCCGATGGCCACCACGGCGATCACGGCGCCGGCAAACAGCAGGCTTTCGCCCGTCAATGGCTCATTCAGCAGCACGGCCGCGCCCAGCAAGGTGAGGAAGGGCTGCAGCAGCTGCGTCTGTCCCACGCGCGCCACGCCGCCCAGCGCCATGCCCCGGTACCAGAAAAAGAAGCCGATAAACATGGAAAACACGGAGATATAGGCAAAGCCCAGCCAGGCCGCGCCGCTGGCCTGCGCCATCAGCGCGCGCTGCGGCCAGGCATTCCACAGCACCACGGGCAAGACAAAAGGCACGGCCAGCAGCAGCGCCCAGGAAATCACGTGCTGGCCCGGCATGGCTTGCGCCAGGCGTCCGCCTTCCGCGTAGCCGAGTGCGGCCAGCAGCACGGCGGCAAAGATCAGCCAGTCGGCCACGTGGAAGCTGCCGCCGCCCTGGCGCAGCGCGAACGCCACCACCAGTGCCGTGCCGAGCAGCGCCATCAGCCAGAATCCCGGGGAAGGGCGTTCCTTGCCGCGCAGTACGGCAAACACGGCGGTGGCCAGCGGCAAGATGCCCACCAGCACGGCGCCGTGCGAGGCAGGCAGGCTGCGCATGGCGACCGACGTCAGCCAGGGAAAACCCAGCACGCAGCCCAGCGACACCAGGGCCAGCGGCAGCCATTGTTCACGGCGCGGCAGGGGCGCGCGCTGCTGCCACAGCCACAGGCCGGCCAGGCAAGCGGCGACCAAGGCGCGGCCCAGGGCGACAAAGGTGGGATCGAGTTCGGCCACGGCCAGGCGCGTAAAAGGCAGGGTCAGGCTGAAGAGGGCGACGGCGATCAAGCCCAGCAGCAGGCCTTTGCGGTCGGCGCCGAGGCGGGGAGGGTGGCTGGCGGGGGCGGTACTGGTGGTCATGGCATGGGTTTCCTGGTACTGGCGGTAATGGAGGTGCGGGATGTGCGGCAGGCGTGGATTAATTCCTGCCGTACTGCTATCCTAGGGCTCAATAGCAGTACAGTACAAATACACTTTCACGCATAATTTCACATACTGTGATGGTCATATGAGCAATACACTCCCTTTGCTGTCGCGCGCCTCGGGCGAAACCCTGATCGACCAGATCGCGCGTTCGCTGGTGGCGCGCATCGACGACAAGCTGCTGCGCGGCGGCGCGCGCATGCCGTCGATCCGCCAGTGCGCGGCCGGCCTGGACGTGTCGTGCGCCACGGTGGTGGCCAGCTACGACAAGCTGGTGGCGCGCGGCTACCTGGAATCGCGGCGCGGCGCCGGCTTTTTCGTGCGCGAGCGCTCGCCCCTGAACACGCCGGCGGCGCCCGCTGGCGCGCAGGAAGCAGCGGCGCAGCCGATGGACGTGGTGTGGCTGATCCGTAACATGTTCCGCCAGACGCCGGCCATCCCCGCGCCCGGCATCGGCATGCTGCCCGCCGAGTGGCTCGATGGCGACCTCGTGGCGCGCGCCTTGCGCGACGTCAGCCGCCAGCCCGGCAGTCTGCTGCTGGGCTACGGCACGCCACAGGGTTTCCTGCCGCTGCGCCAGCAGTTGCAGCTGAAGCTGGCGGGGCTGGAAATCGCCTGCCCGCCCGAGCAGATCGTCACCACCGTGGGCGTGATGCAGGCGCTGGATCTGGTGGCGCGCGAGTTTGCCCGTCCCGGCGAAACCATTTTCGTCGACGATCCCGCGTACTGGCTCATGTTCGGCGCCTTTGCCGCCATGGGCATGAACGTCATCGGCATCCCGCGTCTCGGTGACGGCCCCGATATCGCCGTGCTGGCCGAGCTGGCGGCCCTGCACCGTCCCAAGCTGTATGTGATCAACTCGGTGCTGCACAACCCCAGCTCGACGTCGCTGTCGGCGGCCAAGGCGTTCCAGGTGCTGCGCCTGGCCGAACAGCACGATTTCCTCATCGTCGAGGATGACATCTATTGCGACATGCACCCGGGTGGCGCGGTGCAGCCGGCCACGCGCCTGGCCGCGCTGGACCAGTTGCGCCGCGTGATTTACCTGGGCGGCTTTTCCAAGAGCCTGGCGGCGAACCTGCGCGTGGGCTTCATCGCCACCTCGCCTGAGCGGGCGCAGCGCCTGGCCGACCGCAAGATGCTGGCCACCCTGACCACCAGCGACATCGGCGAGCGCGTCGTGTATAAGATCCTCTCGCAGGGGCTGTACCGCAAGCATGCGGAGCGCCTGCGCGCGCGGCTCGACAAGGTGCGCGACGGTACGTACCGCAAGGTCGAACGGGCGGGCTTGCGCTTCGATCCCGCGCCGGCCGGCATGTTCGTGTGGGCCGATGCGGGCTGCGACACGAATGTATTGGCCGAGAAGGCGCTGGCCGAGGGGCTGGTGCTGGCGCCGGGCAGCCTGTTTTCGCCGCGCCAGCTGCCATCGACGCGCATGCGCCTGAACCTGGCCACGGTGCAGGACGAGCGGGTATGGGCGTTTTTCGCTCGCGCGCTGGGTTAGGGGCGACTTTCGGCGGCCGCTCTTGAAATCGCTTGTACCATCCCCAACTCCGTAGAATCCGTCCCATCCACAAGACTATGAGGTAAAAATGGCTGTCTCCGAAAAGCAAACCCTGGGTTTTCAGACCGAAGTGAAGCAAATGCTGCACCTGATGATCCATTCCCTGTACTCGAACAAGGAAATCTTCCTGCGCGAATTGATCTCGAACGCGTCCGACGCGGCCGACAAATTGCGCTTTGAAGCGATCGATAACGACGCCCTGTACGGCAACGATCACGAATTGAAGATCAAGGTCAGCTTCGACAAGGATGCGCGCACCATCACCATTTCCGACAACGGCATCGGCATGACCCGCGACGAGGCGATCTCGCACCTGGGCACCATCGCCAAGTCGGGCACCAAGGAATTCTTCGGTAAACTCTCCGGCGACCAGCAGCAGGACGCCGCCCTGATCGGCCAGTTCGGCGTGGGCTTCTATTCGGGCTTCATCGTCGCCGACAAGATCACCGTCGAAACGCGCCGCGCCGGCGCGGACGCCTCGGAAGGCGTGCGCTGGGAATCGGCCGGCGAAGGCGATTACAGCATCGAGAACATCGAAAAAACGGGTCGTGGCACGGACATCATCCTGCACCTGCGCGAAGGCGAAGACGAATTGCTGTCGAGCTGGAAGATCAAGTCCATCATCCGCAAATACTCGGACCATATCTCGCTGCCGATCGTGATGCAGAAGGAAGAGTGGGACGACGAGAAAAAAGAAACCGTCCTGAAAGACGAATTCGAAACCGTCAACCAGGCCAGCGCCCTGTGGGCCCGCAACAAGGCCGACATTACGCCGGAACAGTACGACGAATTCTACAAGCACGTATCGCACGACTTCCAGTCGCCGCTCACGCACACGCACAACCGCGTGGAAGGCCGCAGCGAATACACGCAGCTGCTGTACATCCCGGCCAAGGCGCCGTTCGACATGTGGGACCGCAACAAGCGCGGCGGCATCAAGCTGTACGTCAAGCGCGTCTTCATCATGGACGATGCCGAGCAGCTGATGCCGACGTACCTGCGCTTCGTGCGCGGGGTGATCGACTCGGCCGACCTGCCGCTGAACGTGTCGCGTGAAATCCTGCAGGAGTCGCGCGACGTCAAGGTGATCCGCGAAGGCTCGACCAAGCGCGTGCTGGGCATGCTGGAAGAACTGGCGAACGCGGACGAGCAGGACAAGAAGGACAAGTACGCCGTCTTCTGGAAGGAATTCGGCCAGGTGCTGAAAGAAGGCATCGGCGAAGACGCGGCCAACAAGGAACGCCTGGCCAAGCTGCTGCGCTTTGCATCGACGGCCAACGACAGCGACGAGCAAATCACGTCGTTCGCCGACTACGTGGCGCGCATGAAGGAAGGGCAGGACAAGATCTATTACGTCACGGCCGACAACTACGCCGCAGCGAAAAACAGCCCGCACCTGGAAATCTTCCGCAAGAAAGGCGTCGAAGTGCTGCTGCTGACGGACCGTGTCGATGAATGGATGCTGTCGTTTATCCAGGACTTCGAAGGCAAGGAACTGGTTTCCGTCGCCAAGGGCGGCCTGGACCTGGGCGCGCTGGAAGACGAAGCGGAAAAGAAAGAGCACGAAGAAACGGAAACCTCGTACGCCGACCTGGTGGGCAAGATGAAGACCGTGTTGGCCGACAAGGCCAAGGACGTGCGCGTCACGTTCCGCCTGACCGATTCGCCAGCCTGCCTGGTGGCCGATGAAAACGAATTGTCGGGCAACCTGCTGCGCATGCTCAAAGCTGCTGGCCAGAGCGCGCCGGAATCGAAGCCGATTTTGGAAATCAACCCGAACCACCCGCTGGTGACGCGTCTGAAATACGAAGACGCTGAAGGCGGCAAATTCGGCGACTGGGCCAACATCCTGTTCGACCAGGCCATGCTGGCCGAAGGCGGCTCGCTGGCCGATCCGGCCAGTTTCGTGAAACGCCTCAACGAATTGCTGCTCAATTCGGCGAAGTAATTCAGATGCGTGTAGGTCGGATTAGCGCAGCGTAATCCGACACCGCGGCTGATGCATCCAGGCCGGCCCTTTCCTCGTGAAAGGGCCGGCTTTTTTCATGGCCGATGTTCAGCGCCGCATGCGCATGCCTCAAGCCCTGAGTGCAGCGACTTCAGGCATAATTGCCCCTTGTTGAATTTAATCCGTCAATGGCCGGCATGGCCGTTGGTGCAGGAGCCTGTCATGTCAGTGAGTACCCGCGACGCCCTTTTGAAAAGCGCAGAGATCCACCTGCGTTCGAAAGGCTACGCCGCTTTCAGTTATGCCGATTTGTCGGAAGAAATCGGCATACGCAAGGCCAGTATCCACCATCATTTCCCCACCAAGGAAAATCTCGGCGTGGCCTTGATCACGCAATATATCGAGGTGTTTACGGAAAAGCTGCAGGCGATCGATGCGGCGCATGCCGATCCGGTCGAACGCCTGCGCGAGTTCGGCGGGCTGTTCCTGGCCAGCGCCAACGACCATTTGCTGCCGCTGTGCGGCGCGCTCGCGGCCGAAATGGCGGCGCTGCCCGAATCGCTGCAGGCCCTGGGCAGGCAGCTGATGGCGCAGCAGCTGGACTGGATGGAAAACAATCTCGTGCAGGCGGCGCAGCTGCATGGCTGGACCTTGCGGAAAGCGCCGAAGGATTATGCCTTCATGCTGCTCAGCGCACTGGAAGGCGCCAGCTTTATCGGCTGGGCCCTGGGGCCTTCGACCGATCCGCTGGCCGCGTTCCATTACATGCTCGACAATCTGGCGTAGCGCGGCCAGCCCGCTCAGGAAAACAGGGCCGGTTTGGCGATCATGAGCGCGCAGATGGTCAAAAACACGGCCAGCTTGATGCACAGCCAGATTCCCAGTCTGGCGCCCGCCTGCGCGTATCCCTGTTCCACCTTCTCTTCCACCTTGTCCGCCCAAAAATGATCGATGGCTTGCGCGCCGATAAAAAGCGCGAGGGACAGCCGCATCCAGCCCATGTGCAGCCAGGCCCATTCTTGCAGATACAACAGGACCAGCCCGCCAATAAGCAGCATCCAGCCTGCGACGCCGATCTGCTGCTGGAGTTTGTGTAATGTAGCGCGGCCGGCGGGCTCGCGCATCAGGTTCAGCAGGCGCGGCGTCAGCATCATCGGGCCGATGAAGGCGATGGCGGCGACAATGTGCAATATCAGCAGGAATGTATAGGTGTGCATGGCGTTCTCGTATCGGCAGGGACGGTTGTTTGCGGAACGTTTAGAATAAGTTTTACTACCCACTTTCGCTACTCGCATTCATGGCAAAAACCGCAGCACATGGAGAACCCCGCAAGCGGCCGTCCCAGGCCCGGTCGGTTGCCGCCGTCGCGGCGATGGTGGAGGCGGCTGCTCGCATTATCGAAGTGCGGGGATGGACCGCGTTGACGACGAATCACGTTGCCGAGCTGTCCGGCGTCAGCATCGGCTCCCTGTACCAGTACTTCCCGTCGAAAGAGGCGCTGCTGGCCGAACTGGTGCGCCGCGAACGGGCGATGCTGCTGCACGACGTGGGCCTAGCCATGGCGCTGGAGGGAGAATTGCCGTTCGCGATACAGCAAGGTGTGATGGCCGGCCTGGCGCACCAGTTCAGGCGCCCGGCGCTTGCCCTCGCGCTGGAATCGGCGCCGTCGTCGCCATCCTTGCAGCGTGAGGACGAGGCCTTGCGGCAGGCGCTTGCCGACCAGCTCGCGGGGCTGCTGGCGCGTCATGGCGTCGCCGATCCTGATATGGCCGCCGCCGACGTGATTGCGCTATGCCGCGGCATCATCGACGCCGCGGCGCTGCGGGGAGAAACGGATATGGCGTCGCTTGCACGGCGCCTGGGACGCGCGGTTCACGGCTATCTGGATGCGGCAGGACCTGGCAGGGAAGCTGCCGCCAGCGCTTAAGGGAGGATGCAGCCGTCCAGGCCACACATCTCCCCATCCGATGCGGCCTGGTCCTCCTGGGAGCGGGCATGCATTTTTTCCAGCGCCTGCAGGAACACCTCTTGCGGCTGCGCACCGGAAATGTGCATACCATTGCCAAAGACGAACAGCGGCACGCCGGAAGCGATGCGCGATGCGCTGCGCTCATCGTCCTGCACCTGCTGGCGCAATTGCGGTGTCGACCACGCGCGCTGCACCGCCTCGGCAGGCACGCCCGCCTGCGCCGCGAGCAGGGCGAGGGAATCGCGGTCGAACAGTGACTTGCCGTGCGAAATGCTCTGCGCATACAGCACTTCGGCCAGGCGCTGCTGCGATGCCGCGTCGCCGGCGGCCTTGACGAGCATGTGCGCATCCATGGTGTCTCCAAACAGCATGGTGTCGAAGCGGTAGTCCAGGCCTTCCGCCGCCCCATGCGACTGCACCGAGTACAACATGCCCTCGGCGGCCAGCGGATCGCGAAATTTTTTCAGCAAGGCTGCCTTGATCGGTTCGGCCTGATGGTTCGGCGCGATGCGGTAAGCGCGCAGCCTGACCTGCACGGCGTCCTTGTGTTCGAAAGCGGCAAGGGCCTTCTCGAAACGGTGCTTGGCAATCCAGCACCAGGGGCAGACGAAATCGGACCAGATGTCGACGACCAGCGTTTGTGTGTTGTTTTTCATGGTTGTTCCTTGAATGGCCGGCCCGGCGTGCTCGCATGCCAGGCCGGCTGGTGCGGCAGTATCAAGCCTTGTCGAATGCGTCCAGCACGTGGGTGCTGTAGACAAGCGCGGCACCGGCATTGAGATTGATCGCCACGCCGAGTGCTTCGCCAATTTCTTCCACGGTCACGCCCAGCTTCTTGGCGGCGGCCGCGTGGAAGGCGATGCAGCCGTCGCAGCGCGTGGTGACGGCCACTGCCAGCGAGATCAGCTCGCGCGTCTTCGCATCGAGATGGTTGGTCTTGTCGCCGGCGCCGCCCAATGCGGCGATGCCTTTCATGGTGTCGGGCGTCAATGCGTTCAGTTGTATCGCACGTGTGTTGATATCTTGCCGAGCTTGTTTCCAGTCTTCCATGATTTCCTCGCTATATAGGCGCTTGCGCGCGGGTTGGTGGTTCGATGATTCCCGGGAGGGGTATCAAGCCTCGATAATTTCCAGGGCGGGCAGCATGCGGATGGCCTTCGAGAAATTGGCCAGGTTGACCGACGTCTTGGTGACGGCCTGGTGCAGCGCTTCGACGCGCTCGCGCGAAGCATCCGTGCGCAGCCGCACCACGTAGCTGACTTCGTCGTAACCGGGATTGACGTTCTCGTCCAGGCCGAGGAAGCCGCGCAAGTCCAGCTTGCCGTCCGTTTCGATTTCCAGGCTGTGCACGGTGATGCCCATGGCCGCCGCATTGGCCGCGTAACCGACTGACAGGCAGGCGTTGAGTGCGGCCATCAGCAGCTCTTGCGGATTGGGCGCCGTGTTTTGGCCCAGCAATTCATGCGGTTCGTCGGAGGCGATCTCGAAATGGCGCGCATGCTTTTCACCACCGAGCACATAGTGGCTGACGGTGGCCACGCTGCGCGTCTGATGTTGCCACCGGGTCTTGACGTTGAAACGCGCTTCGCCCTTGTCGGGATGGCCTGCCACGCCCTGGGCGAATTGCTGCAATGCTGCCACGTTGATGCCATTGAGCATGTTGGCGCCGGCCGCCGCGCCATAGGCGGGATAGTCGGTGTAGCCATGGGACAGGGGACCGCTGGCGCCGTAATAGGTCGAGCGGTCGCTGTCGGCCAGCGGCCAGTTGTTTTGCATGCGCTCCACCAGATCCGGGTTGGAGATGAACGGCATGCCGAAGGCGATCAGATCGAGGTCGCCTTTTTCCAGTTCGCTGCGCGCCAGTTCCTGCGTGAAGCCGCCCGCGCCGATCAGGGTGCCGTGGTAGTCCTGGCGGAATTGCGCGCCAAAGCCGGGCGGCACTTGCGCCGCCGTGATGGTCGGCTGGTAGTTCAGGTGCACATAGGCCAGTTTCCTGGTGTTGAGGGCCTGGGCCACGCTGCTCCACACCTGTGCTTCATCGGCATAGGCGCGCATGTCGTACAGGCGGCCGAACGGCGAGACGCGCACGCCGACCTTGCCGCCGCCGATGGCGGCCGACAGGGCGTCTATGGTCTCGAGCAAAAAGCGCTGGCGGTTGGCGATGCTGCCGCCGTACTGGTCGGTGCGCGTATTGACGGCGCCGCTGAGGAACTGGTCGAACAGGAAGCCGTTGGCCGCCATGATTTCAACGCCGTCGAAGCCTGCGGCCATGGCCACCTGCGCGGCATGCACGAAGTCGGCGGTGACGCGCGCGATCTCGTCGACGGTCAGCGCGCGCGGCACGCTGGGCAGCACCGGCCCCGCCTTGCCCGCTTCGATCCAGGCGTAGACGGTGGTGTTTTCCGCCGCCACGTCGCTGGGTCCCACGGGCGCCACGTTGCCTGGCTGGATAGACACGTGTGACATGCGGCCCACGTGCCACAGCTGGGCGAAGATCTTGCCGCCTTTGGCGTGCACGGCATCGGTGACCTGGCGCCACCCCTGGCCCTGTATGTCGCTATGGATGCCCGGCGTGTACAGATAGCCGCGGCCCTCATCGGAGACGGGCAAGCCTTCGGTGACGATCAGGCCGGCCGAGGCGCGCTGGGCGTAATACAAGGCGGTGAGCGCGTCGGGATTGTTTTCGAGCGTGCGCGTGCGCGTCATCGGCGCCATGACGACGCGGTTGGACAGGGAAATGCCGGACAGGTCATAAGGGGTGAACAGTTGATGCATGTGATGCCTCGCAAAGAGTCGAATGCGCCGTGGCGCGAAAGGATTGCCGGCTGAAATACCCGGCTTGAAATAAGTCTACCATCTAGTAGGTAGGCAAGTCAATCGATGGCATCGGCAACAAAATCGCTATGATGCGGCTTTGCACGGGACGATACGGATGATTGCCATGAAGAAGCGCCTGATGGCGGGCCTGGGCGCGCACGCGCTGGGCTGCCTGCTGTTTATTGTGTTGAGCTGGCTGGGATTTTTCCTGTACACGCAGGTGTTCGGCAGCCTGGGCTCGCGCGGCGTGGCCGGCGGCCTGGCCCTGCTGCTCGTATTTTACGTGTATGCGGGTACGAATCTGCTGCTGGCGCTGCTGCCGCCTGGCTGGTGGAAGCCTGCGCTGTGCGGCTTGCTGGGTGCGGCCGTGCTGGCGTATTTGCTGCCCCAGCATCCGCTGCGGGCGATTTACTTCAGCGTACTGGCGGGCGGCTTGAGCTGGTTGGCCGTGCTGGCCAGCGCGCGTTTAACTGGACACTTAGTTGAGCGCCTGCGCGGCTGACAGGCCCGTAATAAAAGCGGCGACGGCGACGGCGGCCGCTTCTGGCGCCGCCTGCAGCAGCATGTGCGGCGCGGCGATGTCAATCACTTGCGCGCCCGCTGCCTGCCGCAGTATCTGCATGGCGTTCGCCGGCGGCACCAGGCGGTCATGTCGGGCACGCAGATAAAGCACGGGCAGGCTGCCGCGCGCGAAGCTGCGCGAGGCGTCGTTTTCCAGCACGGCGCGCAGGCGCTGGCGCAGCACGCTGGGCGGCACCTGCGCCAGCGCCGCGGCCAGTTCCGCCTGCAGTTGCGGCGTGGAGTGGGGCGCCAGCAGCGCCTGGCGCAGGGCGAAGCCGGGCATGGCGCCAAAGGGCACGAGGCCCAGCAGGTGGCGCAGCGGCGCCAGCATCGGGCGCGGATTGCGCACGAATGAACAGCACAGGACCAGCGCGCGCATGCCGGGCGGCGGATCGGCGCGCAGGGCGGCCCCCAGCGGCCCTGAAAACGATTCGGCCAGCACGACGAACGTGCGGTCCTGCGGCAAGCGCTCGCGCACGTATGCTTCCAGCGCCGCATAGTCGAGCGGCGCGGCCGGATAGGCGATGGCCAAGGTGGCGATGGCGGTCTGCTTGCGCAAGGCGGCGTCAAAATGGTGGAATAGACTGGCCGTGCCATCCATGCCGGGCAGGAGGACAAGCAGGGGCGAGGCGTGGGTTGGTGTCGTCATTGCGCCCATCATAACAGCCGCGCCGGTACACGCGCCGTCCGCCAGCCGCAGGGCATGGGGGCTGGCGCCATGCTAGAATCGCCGGCGCGCCATGCGTGGCCGCAAGAGCGGTCAAATCCCCGACAGACAGAATCATGCATATCATTTTTTCGAATTACCGCACCCTGGGCGGCGCCTTGCTGGCAGCGGCCTGCATCCTTTCCCAGCCCGCCCGCGCCACGGCGGCGCCCTCGGCGCCGGCCGGGAAAAGCCTGTCGTCCTTGCTGGCCGGCGGTCCCTTGCCGCGCCTGAGCGAAGACCCGCAAGTGCGCGCGGCCCTGTTCGATTTCTTCGGTTACGCGCGCGGCAGCTACACGGAAGACGATGAGCTGCTGCTGGCGCAGGCGCTCGAAGCGATCAGCGAAAAGCGCGACGCCACGCGCACCGTGCTGGCCGACGGCCGCCAGTTGCTGGCGTCGATGAATGACCGCAAGCAGGGCCGCGAACGCGGTGCCATGTTGCTCGACAAGCGCGGCGCCATCCTCGCCTTTGGCCTCGTCAACGGGCATTGCCACCTGGAGGGGCAGCCGCTGGCGAAGGTCTGCAATCCCGATCCGAATGCCGTGCTGACGGTGTTCCACCGCAAGGGCATGCTGGTCGGCGATGCGGCGCCCTTGCTGGCCTGGGCCCGGCAATTGCCGCCCATGCTGGCGCTGATCGCGGGCGACAAGGAAGCGGGCGCCGATGGGCAAAAGATCGCCACGGTCGAATATGTGCTGGCGCAGCCGGCCTTGCCGGGCTGGAACCGCGCCCAGCTGCCGCCCGCGTATCCGCCGGCGCTGCTGCCGCTGCTGCTCGATAAATCCACGGTGCTGACGTCGGCCGGCGCGGGCGTGTTTGCCTATCCGCTCACCTTGAAGGGCAAGAAACAGAACAATGTGCTCGACCATGCGGAAGGCCGCCCGCCGCGCGACCTGGAAGTGGCGCTGCGCAGCTATGCCAGCTTCGACACGGTGGTCGAGCGCTACCGCCAGCTGGCCAAGGGCGCTCGGCTGCAGCGCAACGAGCGCACGGCCTACCTCGATGGCGACATGGGGCAGGGCAGCTACCGCGTCTACATCCGCAACACGGGCGCCGATGGCGTGATGATCGACGTGGCGCTGTGGCAGCGCAAGCTGGCCGCCAGCCGCTGAACTTAGTTAGGGCGCGTCTGCTCGTAGCCCAGTTGCGCCAGCTGCGCGGCGATGGTGTCGTCGCGGTTTTTTTTGCCCGTGCGCAGCCGCGCATGCGTGAGGGACGGGGGCAAGCCATGCGCCAGCAAGGCGTCGATGTCGAGCATGGTCTCGGACGCCGACAACTGGCGCAGGGCGGGCAAGGCGGCGAGGCCGGGCAGGCTGTCGAGCGTCTTGCAGGTGTGCAGATGCAGGCGTTCAAGCACGGGATTGGGCCCCAGCGCGATCTGCCGCAGCTTGATCTGGTCTTCCACCCATAGCGCCTGCAGCAGCGGGAAGCGGCCGATGTCGCCCAGGGTTTCCAGGCCGCGCACGCGTATCACTTCCAGTTTCCGCAACAGCGGCGCCTCGATGTGCGCGAGCGATTCGCGCCCGCCCAGCTGCAACAGCAGCTTGTCCAGGCGTGTCATCTCCGAGATGAAATCAAGCGGCACCTTGTTCTTGATGCGGTACAGCGACAGCTCGTGCAGCACCGGCAGGCCGGCCACGGTGTCGATATGCTGGTCGTGGCCTTCGATGACCAGGCTGGCCAGGTGCGCATAGTGGCGCAGGGGCGCCAGGTCGATATTGTTTTTGGCCGACTCGCCCAGGTGCAGGTATTCGAGGCCGCGCAAATTATCCAGCTGCAGGATGTCGGCCTGCGCCAGCTTGTACACGCCCAGGCTCAGGCGCTTCAGGTGGCGCAGCTCGCCCAGTGCTTCCAGATGGATGGCTTGCCAGTGGCAGTCGATGGACAGGCTGGCCACATGCGGCAGCGCGCGCAGGATGCGGGCATCGAACACCCTCGGGTCGTAACCGTAGATGCGGATGGTCAGCGCCGTGCCGCAGGTGGCGGCCAGGGCGTCGAGGTCGGCCAGCAGCGGCTCCGGCTCGCCCAGGGTGTCGAACTGCACCAGCACCTGCTGGCCGCCCGCGATGGCGGCGCGGATCGCCCCGGCGTCGATGCGCCCGGGGTTCTGGATGCGTAGAGGCTGTCTTGCTTGCGTCATGGTCACAGTCCTATCGGGTAGTCGACTTTCCTGGGCGGAGGGCAGCCTTCCGGCCCCGGAAACGTCTGCTTGCCCGTGTCGTCGTAGCGCTTGCCGCACTCGACGAGCACGCGCTTGCGGAAGGTGTAGATGCTGGCCACCTTGCCGTTCGGGTGGTAGCAGATATTGTCGCCGTCGCGGTCGGCCGAAGCGTAGCTGATCATGGTTTCGCCGTTGACCGTGCGCGTGCTGTGGCCGCTGCGCGGCTCCGTGCATTTGAGCTGGCCGCTTTCGTAATAGACGTTCAAGACGGAGGTGTCGGCGGCGCGGTCGACCAGCAGTTCATCCTTGCGCTTGCCGTTCGGGTAGTTCGAATAGCCTTCCTGGCGCTGGCCGTACTGGAAGGCGTAGTAATACTGCGGCTTGCCGTCCGGGTAGTACATGTGGTGGTACTCGCACACGTCGTCGCGCGTGCTGCCGTATTCCTTGAAGGTGCAGCGGTGGATGTCGTTGAGCAGCTGGCCGTCCTCATAGTACTCGCGCAGGTGCGTGAGCAGGCGGCCCTGGTCGATGACGGCCAGGCGTTCCGGCTTGCCGCTCGGGTAGTAGCGCGCGTCCAGGCCCTGCTTCTTGCCCATCTCCCACAAGGTGTCGAGGCGCAGGATCTTGCCGCTGTCGTCGAACGCCTGTTCGCGCCCATCAAGCTGGCCGTTGCGGTAGGTGGCCGTGTAGACCACGTATTCCTTGCCGGCCGGGCCCAGATAGCGCGTGCGGCTGCCTTCGAGCACGCCGGCTTGGTAATGGTCGCGCAGGCGCAGCGCGCCCTGCGCATCCGTGTCGATCGCTTCGCCCTGTTTTTTGCCTTGCACGAAAGTGACGCGTTGCGTGGCCTTGTCCTTGAGCTTGAGCTTCCACGGCCCGTCGCGCAAGCCTTCGATGAAGCTGCCGTCGCCGTCTTCCGTGATCCACGCGCCATGGCGCGAGCCGTTCACGTAGTTGCCGCGCGTTTGCAGCTTGCCGCCCATGCTGCGTTCGTGCGGGCCGTTCAGCTGGCCGCCCGCGTAGGTGTCAAAGCCCGTCACTTCCTCCGCATCGGCATAGTTGACGACCGTCCAGCGGCCTTCGCGCTTGCCGGCCCGGTACATGCCGCTCTCGCTCTGCTTGGGATAGTTGAAGGACCACAGGCCTTCTTGCAGGCCATCGACGAAATGGCCCTTTTCGCTGCCTTCGTGCATGCCGTCGCGCACCCACAGGCCCTGGCGCTTGCCTTTCGCGTACTGGCCCCGCTCGACGACCGAGCCGTCGTCCCAGGCCAGGCTGTAGATGACGGAAGGGCCTTCCTGGCTGCCCGTGAACTGCTTCGGCGCCGTTTCCCAGGTCACTTGCCACAGGCGGTAATTGCGCAGGATGCCAGCGCCCGCATCGCTGTACAGGGTGTAGCTGGCGGTGAGAAAACGCTCGCCTTTCTTCTCGAAGGTTTTCTTGTAGGTGATGGCGTCCTGGCTGCCAGCCGCCACGGGCTTGCCTTCGTCGCTGTAGTAGCCGACGACGGTGCCCTGCGTATGGTCGATGGCGTCGAAGTCCGCATTGCCGCTCTTGCCGCGCGCGACGCTGTAGTCCATCGGCGTCAGCTTGGCCAGCGCCGCCTTGACCTGGCCCGCGTTGGGCGCGGCGCTTTGCGCCACGATGCGGTTCAACGCCGGCTGCAAGCCGTCCAGGCGCCGGTACTTGCCGGAGCTGCGGTGGTAGCGGTAGGCGCGCAAGCCGTTCTTGCCGTCCTGGCGGAACAGCACCAGCATGGTTTGCACGCTGTCGTCCGACTCCTTGTCCAGCGAGGCGTAGAAGACGGAACGGATGACGGCGTTGCCGAACTGGTCGAGCAAAATGGGTTTCGAGGTGCCGCTCTTGCACTCGCAGTAATAGCCGTTGACGCCCTCTTTTTCCTTGAGAAAGGCGATGTCGAAGCCGCTGTCCTGCGAGGCGGTGATGGCGGGATGGGCGAGGGTCTTGCCTTCGTAGAAGGGCGCGCCGTGGGCAAAGGCGGAGCAGAGCAGCAAGGGCAGAAGCAGACGTTTCATCGTGAGGCTGGCGCCGGGGCGCCGCAATGGAAAGGCCACGATTCTGCCTGCGTTCTTACTTGTGGGCAAATGGGCGCGCGTCTATCGTGTGCGCGCCCCGGTTCACGGCTGGTGCGCTGCGCAGAAGTCCAGCAGCAGCTGTTCGCCGTCCGGCCACGGGCCATAGCCGGCGTCGCCGTTGATATGGCCGGCGTCGCCGATCATGGTGAAATCGCTGCCCCAGGCGGCGGCAAACGCGCGTGCCCGTGCGAAGCTGACGTAGGGATCATCGCCGCTGGCCACCACCAGGCTGGGAAACGGCAAGGCTTGCAGCGGCATCGGCGCAAAGCCCGTCGTGCCGGTGGGGTAGGAGGGCGCTTCCACATCGCTGGGGGCGACGAGGAAGGCGCCGGCGATCTTGTGCGGCGAGCCGCTGGCCGTCCAATGGGCCACCAGCGTGCAGGCCAGGCTGTGCGCCGCCAGCACGGGCGGGCGCTCGCAGGCGGCGATGGCGCGGTCGAGCTCCGCCACCCATTCGTCCTTGTCCGGCGTCTGCCATTCCCGGTGCGGCACGCGCGACCATTGCGGATGCCGCGCTTCCCAATGGGTTTGCCAATGCTGCGGCCCGGAATTCCACAGGCCGGCCAGGGTCAGGACCAGAGGCGACATCATTTCTCCTTTTGAAATTGAAATCAGAGCTCCGTGCGTAAGGCAAAGAGCTCCGGGAACAATACCACGTCGAGCATCTTGCGCAAATAGCTGACGCCCGCCGTGCCGCCCGTGCCCGTCTTGAAGCCGATGATGCGCTCGACCGTCGTCACGTGGCGGAAGCGCCAGAAGCGGAAGGCCGTTTCCAGGTCGACCAGCTTTTCGGCCAGCTCGTACAAGGCCCAGTGTTTCGACGGGTCGCGGTAGACTTCCAGCCACGCCGCCTTGACGGAGGCGTCGGCGCTGGTCGGCAGGGTCCAGTCTGCGTTCAGGCGCTCGGGGGCGATAGGCAAGCCGCTGCGCGCCAGCAGCTTGATGGCCTCGTCGTAGACGGAGGGCGTGCGCAGGGCGGCGTCGAGCACCTTGTAGGTTTCCGGTGCCGTCGTGTGCACGTTGAGCAGGGCCGCGTTCTTGTTCCCCAAAATGAATTCGATTTCGCGGTACTGGAAGGATTGGAAGCCGGACGAGGCGCCCAGGTAGGGACGGATGGCCGTGTATTCGGGCGGCGTCATGGTGGCCAGCACGTCCCAGGCGTGCACCAGCTGGTCCATGATGCGCGCCACGCGGGCCAGCATTTTAAAGGCGGGCGCCAGGTCGCCGCTTTGCAGGTTGGCGCGCACGGCGTGCATTTCGTGCAGCATCAGCTTCATCCACAATTCGCTTGTCTGGTGCTGCACGATGAACAGCATCTCGTTGTGGTTCGGCGACAGCGGATGCTGGGCCGTCAGGATGCGGTCCAGCGCCAGGTAATTGCCGTAGCTCATGGATTCACTGAAATCCATCTGCGCGCCATGCCATTCGGTGCCTTGCTGGGCGCCGGCATGCATGGGGCAGCCGCTCGTGTTTTCCTTGTTCATATTCTTGTCGTCGCTCATGGGGTGATTCAGGTGACGGCATCGCGCTTGGCGGCGATGTCGTAGGCTTGGGTGTCGAGGATGTCGCGCAGGATTTCCACGGCATCCCACACGTCGGCAAAGCTCGTGTACAGCGGCGTGAAGCCGAAGCGCATGATGGCCGGTTCGCGGTAGTCGCCGATCACGCCGCGCGCGATCAGCGCCTGCATGACGGCATAGCCATGCGGGTGCGTGAAGCTGACCTGGCTGCCGCGGCGCGCATGCTCGCGCGGCGTGACGAGGCCCAGCGGGTGGCTGGCGCAGCGCTGCTCCAGCAGCGCGATGAACAGATCCGTCAGGGCCAGCGACTTGCGCCGGATGGCTTCCATGCTCGTTTGCGCAAAGATATCGAGGCCGCATTCGACGAGGGCCAGCGAGAGTATCGGCTGCGTGCCGCACAGGGCGCGGGCGATGCCGTCTGCCGGCGCGAAGCCCGGGTCCATGGCGAACGGCGTGGCGTGGCCCCACCAGCCGGACAAAGGCTGGCGGAAGCGCGCCTGGTGTTTTTCCGGCACCCAGATGAAGGCGGGCGAGCCGGGGCCGCCGTTCAGGTATTTGTAGGTGCAGCCGACGGCCAGGTCGGCGCCGGCGCCGTTCAGGTCCAGCGGCACGGCGCCGGCCGAATGGGCCAGGTCCCACAGCGCCAGCGCGCCCTGCGCATGGCAATGGCTGCTGATGGCGGCCATGTCGTGCTGGTAGCCGGTGCGGTAGTTCACGTGCGTGAGCATGGCGACGGCGCAATCGGCATCGATGGCTTGCGCCAGTTCTTCGGGACTGTCGACCAGGCGCAGCTGGTAGCCGCGGTCGAGCCAGGCGGCCAGGCCTTGTGCCATGTACAGGTCGGTGGGGAAATTGCTGCGTTCACTGACGATGATGCGCCGCGCCGCATGTGCGGGTTCGCTGGCCTGCATCTGCAGGGCGGCGGCCAGGGCCTTGAACAGGTTGACGGAGGTGGTGTCGGTAATCACCACTTCGCCCGTGCCGGCGCCCAGCAGCGGGGCCAGGCGGTCGCCCAGGCGCTTGGGCAGGTCGAACCAGCCGGCCGTATTCCAGCTGCGGATCAGGTCCGTGCCCCATTCGGCCGTGATGACGTGCTGGGCGCGGGCCAGGGCCGCTGTCGGCCGCGCGCCCAGGGAATTGCCGTCGAGGTAAATCACGCCTTGCGGCAAGTCGAATTGCTGGCGCAATGGCGCCAGGGGATCGTCGAGGTCGCGCGCGCTGCAGTCATGTCGAGAAATCATGGTGGCTTTCATATTGATACTTGTCTCAATGGCACGATATTGCTTGAAGCTTAAAGTATTGTGCGGGAGCAGGCAGTGTAGCAAATCCATGCCGAAAAGCGGAATTTCCGCGCTGGATGAAGCGCGGAAAGTGCCGTCCTGCGGGGCGTCAACGAAAAAAATCACGATTTTTAAAAATATTTTCAAATAACCCTAAAGTTTTCCCAGGGGCCGCCGTCAACGATTACATGAACGGTGTCAAACCGGCCGAAAAAGAATGCGGGGTTTTTGAAATATTTTTCAAAAAAGCCCTAAAGTTCCTGCCAGAGCAGCCGTTATCTAGGTAGACAGGCTTGATTCCAATCAAGTTGTTGTAAAAAAGTGATATTTTTTACAGGCCCAAAGTTGGCTAAATCCGGCATGAAGCCAACCACCCACATCCGCGCCGTTACTGGCGTGCGACCATGATCGAGCAGTGTTTGTCAGACAAACACCTACGATCCTATCCGCTATTCCCCGACCAAAAATACAGCGCTGCGCCTCTGTTGCGTTTAATGTTGCTCCTGCAGAATGTATCTCACTGGCAACAAACAATGCCAGCTGAATTCAACGGATTGAGGAGATGGAAATGACTGCTAACGACATGATGGCTGAGATTCGCGACGCTAACCTGAGCTACCTGATGCTGGCCCAGCAAATGATTCGTGCGGACAAGGTAACGGCCATCTTCCGTTTGGGCATCGCCGCCGACATCGCCGAACTGATCGAAGGTATGAGCAATGCGCAGATCCTCAAGCTTGCTGGCGGCAACATGATGCTGGCCCGCTTCCGCTTCGACGACAGCGCCATCCTGGGCATGTTGACGAACTACAATAAAGACCGTTCGCTGGCGCAGTCGCATGCGGCCATTCTCATGGCAGGCCAGGGCGTCGAAGAAATCGCTTGATACAGCAAGCTTTCAGTCAGTAGCAGTTAGTCAGTATCAGTCAGTCGCGGAGTACACAGCATGGCCAAGAAAAGTGTCGTATCGGAAGCGCAGGAAATCCAGCTGGCCATCGAATTGATACAGCTGGGTGCGCGTTTGCAACTGCTGGAGACGGAAGTCTCGCTGTCGCGCGAACGCCTGCTGAATCTGTACAAGGAATTGAAGGGCGTCTCGCCGCCCAAGGGCATGCTGCCGTTTTCCACCGACTGGTTCCTCACCTGGCAACCGAATATCCATTCCTCGCTGTTCATCAATATCCACAAATTCCTCGTCGAGCACGCCGGCGCCACGGGCATCGAAGCCGTGATGAAGGCCTATAAACTGTATCTGGAACAGATGCCGCCCGAAGCGGGCGAAGAGCCGCTGCTGTCGCTGACGCGAGCCTGGACCTTGGTGCGCTTTTTCAGCAGCAAGATGCTGGACATGGCGCCCTGCGGCAAGTGCGGCGGCAAGTTCGTCGTCAACTGCCTCGACCTGAACGCCGATTATGTGTGCGGCCTGTGCCACATGCCTTCGCGGGCCGGCAAGACCAAGAAGGCGCGCGATGAAGCGGCCGCTGGTGCATCGCCGGGTGTCGCCGCCTGATACTGCCCGAATTACTGTCCCAATATAGCCTCAGTAAAAACCGGAGCGGTCGCCAGACCGGACTCCGGTTTTTTCATGGTGCTTTCGCTTACACTGGCGTTTTCCTCCTTTAACTTGCCCATGCTGCAACAAATCCTGCGCGCGCCCGCGCTCAAGGCCATCCTGATCCAGGTGCTGGCCTTTCCCTTGATGTTGCTATTGGTATATGGCCTGGCGCGTGCCGGCGTAGCCATGTCGCTGCCTGCCGTGGCGCTGGTGCAGGGCGTGCTGGCGGCGTTTATTACCTGGCGGGCGGGATTGGCGCGCTGGTGGTGCGCCATCGGCCTGCTGTTTGCGCCCGCCTTGCTGGCGGCCAGCTTGCTCGATTTGCCCCCGGCCGTGTTCCTGGCGGCTTTTGTTTTCCTGCTGAGCCTGTATTGGTCCACGTTTCGCACGCAAGTGCCGTTTTACCCTTCGGGGCCGAAGGTGTGGCAGGCCGTGGCCGAGCTGATCGCGGACCGTCCCGGCGTGCGGCTGGTCGATATCGGCAGCGGCCTGGGCGGCCTGGTGCTGGACCTGGCGCGGCGCCGGCCCGACGGGCAGTTTTCCGGCATCGAACTGGCGCCGCTGCCGTGGCTGGCAAGCCACTTGCGGGCGAGGCTGGCGGGCAGCCGCGCGCGCTTCCTGCGCGGCGACTATGAAGCGCTCGACTTCGGCCGCTACGATGCCGTGTTCGCTTACCTGTCGCCGGCGGCGATGGCGGCCCTGTGGAGCAAGGCGGAAAGGGAAATGTTGCCCGGTAGCATGCTTCTTAGTTACGAATTCCAGATCGCGGCACGCGAGCCCGATAAGACCATCGCCGCCACAGAGGGTGGTCCTTTGCTTTACATATGGTGCTTTTAAGCAATTGTCTGCGTTATTTGCTTGCCCGTGGGGCAATCTCACGTTATTGTAGTTCCACACGGCATTTTCTCGGAATTGCATTGAAAATCAACACATTTCAATTAACTTCCGGTTGCTTTTTTGCCGCAGTCTCCGCCGGTGGCGCAGCCGCCAGAAGACAGGAACAGGTTTGAACATGCCGGGCACACAGCCCCGGCCATTATTGGGAGTCAGGGCACTTGTTAGTCATAATCGGATACATCATCGTCTGCGCCTCGGTCTTTGGCGGCTTCGCAATGGCCGGCGGCCATCTGGCGGCGCTGTTCCAGCCGCTGGAGTTGCTGATGATCGGCGGCGCCGCCCTGGGCGCCTTCCTTGTTGGTAACAATAACAAGGCCATCAAGGCGACGATCGCCGCCTTGCCGAGCCTGTTCAAGGGTTCGCGCTATACCAAAGAGCTGTACATGGAACTGATGTCCTTGCTGTTCGAAGTGCTCAGCAAGGTGCGCAAGGAAGGCTTGATGTCGATCGAAGGCGATATCGACAAGCCCGAGGAAAGCCCCCTGTTTTCGAAATACCCGGCCGTGCTGGCCGACCACCACATCGTCGAATTCATGACCGATTACCTGCGACTGATGGTGTCGGGCAATATGGATGCGTTCCAGATCGAAAATCTGATGGACAATGAAATCGAGACGCACCATCACGAAGGCGCCGTGCCGGCCCACGTGATCGCCAAGGTGGGCGATGGCTTGCCCGCGTTCGGTATCGTCGCCGCCGTGATGGGCGTGGTGCACACGATGGAGTCGGTGGGCATTCCGCCGGCCGAGCTGGGCATGCTGATCGCGCACGCGCTGGTCGGCACCTTCCTCGGCATCTTGCTGGCCTACGGTTTCGTCGGTCCGCTGGCCAGCCTGCTCGAGCAGAAGCTGGAAGAGTCGAGCAAGATGTTCCAGTGCGTGAAAGTAACCCTGCTGGCCAGCCTGAACGGCTATGCGCCGGCGCTGGCCGTGGAGTTCGGCCGCAAGGTGCTGTTCTCGACCGAGCGCCCGACGTTCAATGAGCTGGAAGACCACATCAAGAAATCGAAAACGAAGTAAGCAGTGAATACACGCTTGGACACCATGAGTCATTTGCAGCACACGGAAGGGGGACGCCATGGCCGATGAAGGCATGCGCCCGATTATCGTCAAGCGTATCAAGAAGACGGCTGGCGGGCACCATGGCGGGGCGTGGAAGATCGCCTATGCTGACTTTGTCACGGCCATGATGGCCTTCTTCCTGCTGATGTGGCTGCTGGGCTCCACCTCGAAGGGCGACTTGAACGGCATTTCCGAATTCTTCAAGACGCCCTTGAAAGTGGCCATGGCGGGCGGCTCCGGCAGCGGCGAGAGCAATTCCGTGATCCAGGGCGGCGGCCAGGACCTGTCGCGCCAGGATGGGCAAGTACGCAAGGCGCAGGAAGAGCAGCAGCGCAAATCGTTCGACCTCAATTCCGCCAAGGCCGCGCTCGAACGCGAGGAAGGCAAGCGCCTGCAGGCGCTCAAGGCGCGCATCGAAGCGACCATCGACGCCAATCCCCTGCTGAAAAAATACAAGAACCAGTTGCTGCTCGATATCACCAGCGAAGGCTTGCGCATCCAGATCGTCGACGAGCAGAACCGTCCGATGTTTGCGCTCGCCAATGCGAATCTGCAACCGTACACCAAGGAAATCCTGCACGCGATCGGCTCCGTGCTCAATGAAGTGCCGAACCGCATCGGCCTGTCCGGCCATACGGATTCGACGCCCTACATGAGCGATGCCGGCTACAGCAACTGGGAATTGTCGGCCGACCGCGCGAATGCGTCGCGGCGCGAACTGGTGATCGGCGGCATGAAGGAAGAAAAAGTCTTGCGCGTGGTGGGGCTGGGTTCGGCCGCCCACCTGGACAAGCTCGACCCCTTCAATCCGATCAACCGGCGCATCAGCATCATCGTCATGAACAAACGCACGGAAGAAAATGTCCTGCGCGATGGTTCGGCGATCGAGCTGCCGGTGACCGATGCCGCTTCCGCCGCTGTCGCTTCAGGGCTGGCGGCCGGTGCGCCGCCCGCGGCGGCGCCAGTCCCCGCCCCGGCAGCGGCGAAAAAATAACACGCAAGTCTGTCGACGCGTGGTGTATTGAAACAATGAGACCTTTATGACAAGAAAGAAAATACTTGGCTCGCATGTAAAGCGCCTGCTGTCTGGCGTGTCGGACCATGGCCGCAAGCACTTGACGGAGGTGGAAACCGACCTGGTGCAGACCGGCATCTTGCTGGAAGAGGCGATCGAGAAGCTGTCCTTCAATTTCATGGCGATACACGCAGCCGTCGCTGCGCAGCAAGACACCATCGCGCTGCTGCTCGACGGCGGTATTCCGGCCGAGCAGCAACGGGAAAAACTGCTGGCGTTGCAGGATGAGGTGGGGGGCTATGTGAATGCCGCCATCACCAGCCTGCAGTTCCAGGACATGACCAGCCAGCTGATCGAGCGCACCTTGAAGCGCGTGACGGGCTTGCGCGAGTTCCTCGGGACCCTGGGCGAGCATGGCGCGGAGATGTTGCCGGAGAGCGACAATGAAGAAATTGTCGCCTTGCTGGGTAGGGTCAGCATGGCGCTGGCGATTCAAAGCCTGGAGTTGCGCAGCGTGCTGCGCAAGGCTGTCAGTCAACAGCATTTGGAAAGTGGCGACATCGAGCTGTTCTAGCATGCCAGTGCGGAGCGCTTGTGGTTGCATGGATTGATTAATCAAATACTCGGGCAGGATGCCCGGAATAAGTGGGAGCAAAGATGGCCAAAACGATACTTGCAGTGGACGATTCCAGCTCATTGCGCCAGATGGTGGCGTTCAGCCTGAAAGCCGCCGGTTACCAGGTGGTGGAGGCCGTCGACGGCCAGGACGGACTGGAAAAAGCCAAGCTGCAAACCGTGGACCTGGTATTGACGGACCAGAACATGCCGCGCATGGATGGCCTGGAACTGATCAAGCTGCTGCGCGAGCTGCCGACCTACCAGAAGGTACCCATCCTGATGCTGACGACGGAGTCGTCGGACGAGATGAAGTCGAAGGGACGTGCCGCCGGCGCCAATGGCTGGCTGGTCAAGCCGTTCGATCCGCAACGCCTGATCGAAGTGGTCAAGAAGGTGATCGGCTGATGCCAGCCGCGCAGTGCAATGATGCAATTGACGGAGTCACCCTATGACCATCGATATTAGCCAGTTTTTTCAGGTCTTTTTCGATGAGGCCGAAGAACTGCTGGCTGAAAAAGAACGGCTGCTGCTGGCCGTCGATATTGCGGCGCCCGACGCCGAAGACCTGAATGCCATTTTCCGTACCGCTCATTCGATCAAGGGCGGCGCATCGACGTTCGGCCTCTCCGACATGAGCGAGGTGACGCACATCCTCGAGTCGCTGCTCGACCGCATCCGCCAGGGCCAGATGGCCCTGACGGCGGAACACGTCGACGCCTTCTTGGCGGCCAAGGATATCCTCAAGATGCAGCTCGACGGCCATCGCCTCGGCAGCGCCGTCGACCAGGATGCCGTGGCCAATGTGCGCATGATGCTGCAGTCGTTCTCGCACGACGTGCCCGTGGCCGCGCTCACGCCCGTCGCGCCGGCCTTCCATACGGCGGAAAAGGCGGCCGTCAGCCATGCCGGCGGCCATCGCATCCGCCTGGAACTGCCAGCCATGGAGCCGCGCGAAGTCGATGCGCTGGCGGCCGAACTGGGCTTGCTGGGCGACGTCGCCGTGTCCGCCTTGCCCGACGCGCGCAAGGTGCTGGAAGTGACGACGCATGAAAGCCTGGACGATATCCTGGCCATCTGCTCGTTCGTGCTCAATCCCGACGACATGGTGATCACGCAGGCGCCGCCGCTGGCGCCAGGCGAAGCGGAAGCGGTCCGCGCGGCGCAGGAAAAGGCGCAGGGCTACGGTTTCTTCGACCCGCTGCCAGGCGCGCCTGCGGCGCAGGGCGCGACAGACCCCGGCTATGGCTTCTTCCAGCCGCTCGAGGACATCCGCGCCGCCGCCGGCGTGCAGAGCGACGCCGAACAGGGCTACGGTTTCTTCCAGCCCCTCGAACAGATACGCGCCGACGCGGCCAAGGCGGGCAACGCCAGCGCTGCCGCCGCGCCTGCCGTGGCCAGCGCCGTGGCCGAAGCGGAGCAGGAAAAGAAACCGGCCAAGAAAGAAGGCGACAAGGCCGGTGCCGAATCGTCGTCGATCCGCGTTTCGATCGAAAAAGTCGACCAGCTGATCAACCTGGTGGGCGAACTGGTGATCACGCAGGCGATGATCGAGCAGCGCGCCAGCGCGCTCGACCCGATGCTGCATGAAAAGCTGCTCGACAGCGTCAGCCACCTGACGCGCAATACGCGCGACTTGCAGGAAGCGGTGATGTCGATCCGCATGATGCCGATGGATTTCGTCTTTTCGCGCTTCCCGCGCATGGTGCGCGACCTGGCCACCAAGTTGGGCAAGAAGGTCGATTTCATCACCAATGGCGCCGCCACGGAACTGGACAAGGGCCTCATCGAGCGCATCGTCGATCCGCTCACGCACCTGGTGCGCAACAGCATCGACCATGGCGTGGAAATGCCGGCCGCCCGCGTGGCCGCCGGCAAGACCGAGGCCGGCCGGCTGTTCCTCTCGGCCAGCCACCAGGGTGGCAACATCATCATCGAAGTATCCGATGACGGCGCGGGCTTGAACCGCGAGCGCATCCTGGCCAAGGCCGCGCAGCAGGGCCTGGACGTATCCGAGACGATGAGCGACGCCGACGTGTGGCAGCTGATTTTCGCGCCCGGCTTTTCCACCGCCGAAGCCGTTACCGACGTGTCGGGCCGCGGCGTGGGCATGGATGTCGTCAAGCGCAATATCAGCGCCATGGGCGGCGTCGTCGACATCCGTTCCGCGAAAGGTTTCGGCACGACGATTTCCATCTCGCTGCCGCTGACACTGGCCATCCTGGACGGCATGTCGATCCGCGTGGGCGACGAAGTGTATATTTTACCGCTGGGCTTTGTCATCGAATCGCTGCAGCCAGCCGTTGAAGACATCAAGGACATCAGTGGCAAGGGGCAGGTGGTGAAAGTGCGCGGCGAATACCTGCCATTGATCCCGCTGTACCAGATGTTCGACATCGCGCCGCGCTTTACCAGCCCGTCGGAAGGCATCTGCGTGATCCTCGAGACGGAAGGGCGCAAGGCGGCCCTCTTTGTCGACGACCTGGTGGGACAGCAGCAAGTCGTGGTGAAAAACCTCGAATCGAATTACCGCAAGGTGGTGGGCATTTCCGGCGCCACCATCCTGGGCGATGGCGGCGTGTCGCTGATTCTCGATGTCGCCGCCCTGATCCGTTCCTCGCGCCAGCTGGCCGACGAGTCCATTTTTTCGTAATACCGATAGATAAAGATAGGAAAACCCACCATGTCAGATACTCAACAAACATCCGGAAGCAATGCGGGCGACGGCAAGGACATCGCCGGCCGTGAATTCCTGGCCTTCACCCTGGGCTCCGAAGAGTACGGCATCGATATTCTGAAGGTCCAGGAAATCCGTGGTTACGAAGCGGTCACCCGCATCGCCAACGCGCCTGAATTCATCAAGGGCGTGATCAACCTGCGCGGCATCATCATTCCCGTGGTCGACATGCGCATCAAGTTCAACCTGGGCACGCCCGTGTACGACCAGTTCACGGTGGTGATCATCCTGAACATCGGCGGCCGTATCGTGGGCATGGTGGTCGACAGCGTTTCCGACGTTACCACCCTGACGCCGGAGCAGGTGAAACCGGCGCCGGAAATGGGCACCGCCTTCTCGACCGACTACATGATCGGCCTGGGCACCATCGACGAGCGCATGCTGATCCTGGTCGACATCGACAAGCTGATGTCGAGCAGCGAGATGGGCCTGATCGACAAGCTGGCGGCGTAAGCCTCCGCATGGCAGCAAGGCGGCGCCCGGTGCGCCGCCGTTTTAGCACGCAAAGAATCACTACAGATATGCATGTACCGGCGCGAGCAGTATTGAGAGGCGCGCCGGCAGGCTGCAAGGTCCGACAGAGACCAGGCCACAACACGGCGCCGTCCGGTTGAACGGGCGCCGTTCACATAAATATTGGAGACTGTAATGAGTTTGCGCGATTTCAAGATAGGCACCCGGCTGGGGATAGGTTTTGGCAGCATCCTCGCCATCCTCGTGGTGGTGATCGTTTCGGCGAATGCACTGAATTACCGTAACAAGGCCCAGCTGCTCACGGGCCTGGAGCTGGCAAGCGAAAAGAATACGCAGGCGTCGCTGATGAAAAGCGCGATGCTGGAAACCGGTATCGCCATGCGCAATATCGGCCTGCAGGGCGATGTGGCCCTGATGCAGGCGGAAGAGGGCAAGGTGCGCGCGCAGCGCAAGCTGTACGACGGCGCGCGCGGCAAGCTGGCCACCCTGGGCCTGTCCGATGGCGAGAAGGCGCTGCTGGCCAATATCGCCAAGGTCGACGGCGAAGTCGATGCCGCCTTCAAGGAAGCGATGGGGCAGGTGCTGGCGTTTAACAGCGAGGGCGCGGCGAAGGTGATCGCCACCCGCATCGATCCCTTGAACAAGACGACCCTGGCCGATATCAACAAGCTGCTCGACTTGCAGCACGTGGCGCAGCAAAGCTTCATGGACGACTCGCTGGCGGCCGATGCGCGCCTGATGACGGTACTGTTCATCCTGGGCGGCGCGGCGGTGGCGATCGGCGCCTGGTGCGCCATCTTCATCACGCGCTCGATCACGGTGCCATTGTCCGGCGCCCTGGCCGTGGCGCAGAAGGTGGCGGCCGGCGAACTGACGTCGCGCGTGGTGGTCGAAGGCAAGGATGAAACGAGCGCGCTGCAGCAGGCATTGAAGGACATGAACGAGAGCCTGGTGCAGACCGTCAGCGACGTGCGCAAGGGCACGGAAACGATCACCGTGGCGTCGCGCGAGATCGCCAGCGGCAATGCGGACCTGTCGGCGCGCACGGAAACGCAGGCCAGTTCGCTCGAAGAGACGGCGTCGTCGATGGAAGAGCTGACGTCGACCGTGAAGCAGAACGCGGACAACGCGCGCCAGGCCAACCAGCTGGCTGTGTCGGCATCGTCGGTGGCGGAGCAGGGCGGCAAGGTGGTGGCGCAAGTGGTCGATACGATGGGTTCCATCAAGGACAGTTCGCGCAAGATCGTCGACATCATCGGCGTCATCGACGGCATTGCGTTCCAGACGAATATCCTGGCGTTGAATGCGGCCGTCGAAGCGGCGCGCGCAGGCGAGCAGGGACGCGGTTTTGCGGTGGTGGCGTCGGAAGTGCGCAATCTGGCGCAACGATCGGCTGGCGCAGCCAAGGAAATCAAGGGCCTGATCGGCGACTCGGTCGACAAGGTCGATGCGGGCAGCCGCCTGGTGGACGAGGCGGGGCAGACCATGGGCCTGATCGTCACGTCGATCCGGCAGGTGGCCGACATCATGGGCGAGATCACGGCGGCAACGCAGGAACAGAGCCACGGCATCGAGGAAGTGAACCAGGCCATCGCGCAGATGGACCAGATGACGCAGCAAAATGCGGCGCTGGTCGAGGAAGCGGCGGCGGCGGCCGAAAGCATGCAGGAGCAGGCGCAGAATCTGGGCGCCGCCGTCAGCATCTTCAAGCTCGACGGCGAGAGCGCGGCGCAGGCGGCCATGCCGGCGCCCGCACCGGTAGTCAAGGCGGCGCCACGGCCGGCGCCGAATGTGGCGGCAAATACACGGCGGTTGGCAAAGACGGTGCAAGCCGGTTCGCCACCGCCCGCGAAAAAGCTGGCGGCGGCCGGCGGCGACGATTGGGAAGAGTTCTGACGGCAACCCGGTCCCGCTAGTTATACTTGCAAAGGCATTGGTCAGAGTAGTCATAGAGAGGTAAAAAACAAATGCCGCAAACTAAAACGGATTCGGTCAAGGAATTTGATTTCACTGGCAAGGACTTCGAACGGGTCCGCGCCATGATTTACAAGCGGGCCGGCATCGCGCTGGCCGACAGCAAGCAGGAAATGGTCTACAGCCGCCTGGCCAGGCGATTGCGCGCGACCGGCATCTCCTCGTTCGTTCGCTACCTGGACGACCTGGAAGCGGGCCGCATGGGCGACGAGTGGGAGGCGTTCACGAATGCGCTGACGACCAACCTGACGTCGTTCTTCCGCGAGGCGCATCACTTCCCGCTGCTGGCCGAGCATGTGAAAAAGCTGAGCGGGCCGATCACCATCTGGTGTTCGGCCAGTTCCACCGGCGAGGAGCCGTATTCGATCGCCATGACGGTGTGCGAGGCGTTCAATACGCTCACGCCGCCCGTCACCATCATCGCCACGGACATCGACACGAACGTGCTGGCCACGGCCGCCAATGGCGTCTACAACCTGGACCGGCTCGATAAGATGCCGGCCGACCGTGCGCGGCGCTTTTTCTTGCGCGGCAAGGGCGACCGCGAAGGACAGGTGCGGGTGCGCCCGGAACTGCGCCAGATGATCACCTTCAAGCCGCTCAACCTGCTGGCCGACGGCTGGCCATTGACGGGGCAGTTCGACGTCATCTTTTGCCGCAACGTGATGATTTATTTTGACAAGGCGACGCAGCGCAAGATCCTGTCGCGCTTTGTGCCATTGATGAAGCCGGATGCCCTGCTGTTCGCGGGCCATTCGGAGAATTTTCTGTACGTGTCGGATTCATTGAAGCTGCGCGGTAAAACAGTCTATGAGCTCGACCAGCCCCGGGGCACCGCGCCCAAGGCACCGTCGCATCGTACATGAGAGTGAAATATGAGCCTGGAATCCAAAGAGCAATTCGCCACTAACGTCTATTACGACAGGACGTTCAACTGTGACGCCGCCAAGATCTTGCCTGGTGAGTATTACTTTACCAACAAGGACATGCTGATCGTCACCGTGCTCGGCTCCTGCGTCTCGGCCTGCATCCGCGACCGCGTCACGGGCCTGGGCGGCATGAATCATTTCATGCTGCCCGATGGCGGCAGCGATCCGAACAGCCCGATTTCCGCGTCGATGCGCTATGGCACCTACGCCATGGAAATCCTGATCAATGATTTGCTGAAGGCGGGCGCGCGGCGCGAGAACATGGAAGCGAAAGTGTTCGGCGGCGGCGCCGTGCTGCGCGGCTTCACGGCGATCAACGTGGGCGAACGCAATGCGGCCTTCGTCATCAACTACCTGAAGGCGGAAAAGATGCGCGTGGTCGCGGAAGACTTGAACGACATCCACCCGCGCAAGGTGTACTTCTTCCCCCGCAGCGGCAAGGTGCTGGTGAAAAAACTGATGCAGACGCATAACGACACTTTGGTGCGCCGCGAACTCGATTACGCCAGCCGCCTCAAGGTCGCGCCGGTGGGCGGCGAAGTCGAACTGTTCTGACAAACACCAGGCCAAACCTGCTGCGCGTCGCGCTGTGCGGCTTGCGGCGGTTTGTCCGGTGTACTAATTTAATAAAGAATACGGGCCGCAAGGCCTGGAAGGATAACTATGAAGATCAAGGTATTGATCGTGGATGACTCGGCGCTGATCCGCAGCGTCATGACGGAAATCGTAAACAGCCAGCCCGACATGGAAGTGGTGGGCGCGGCGCCCGATCCGCTGGTGGCGCGCGAGATGATCAAACAGACCAACCCCGACGTGCTGACCCTCGACGTCGAGATGCCGAAGATGGATGGCCTGGATTTCCTGGAAAAGCTGATGCGCTTGCGCCCGATGCCGGTATTGATGGTGTCGTCCTTGACCGAGCGCGGTTCGGAAATCACCATGCGCGCGCTGGAACTGGGCGCCGTCGATTTCGTCACCAAGCCGAAGATTTCCATCCAGAGCGGCATGCGCGAGTACACGGACATGATCGCCGACAAGATCCGCGCCGCCTCGAAGGCGCGCATCCGCGCGCGCACCCTGCCGTCGGCCGGCGACAAGGTGGCCGCGCCGTTGCCGGCCCTGCGCAGCCCGCTGACGTCGAGCGAAAAGCTGATCATCGTGGGAGCGTCCACGGGCGGCACGGAAGCGATCCGCGAATTCCTCATGCAGATGCCGTCCGATTGCCCCGGCATCCTGATCACGCAGCACATGCCGGAAGGCTTTACGCGCTCGTTTGCGCGCCGCCTCGATTCGCTGTGCAAGATTTCGGTGCAGGAAGCGGCAGGCGGCGAACGCGTGCTGCCCGGCCACGCCTACATCGCGCCCGGCCATTCGCACCTGACCCTGACGCGCAGCGGCGCCAACTACATGACCAAGATCGACCAGGGCGAACCGGTGAACCGCCACCGCCCGTCCGTCGATGTGCTGTTCCGTTCGGCCGCGCAATCGGCCGGTAAAAATGCCGTCGGCGTGATCCTCACCGGCATGGGCAAGGATGGCGCACAAGGCATGTTGGAGATGAAGGCCGCAGGAGCGTATAATTTTGCGCAGGATGAAGCCAGTTGCGTGGTGTTCGGCATGCCGCGCGAGGCGATCGCTGTCGGTGCTACGCATGAGGTCGGCGCTCTGACGGCGCTGCCTGGCATGGTGTTGGGACACCTGGCGGCGCACGGCATGCGTGCTTTGCGCGTGTAAGCCACGTTTTATATGATCTGAGGCAAGTTTGTTCGCCTAAAAGCAACGAAAATGCTATCCTACAACTTGCTGCCGTAGTGTCGACCATAATGTCGGCATTCATGTCGATATTATTAACAAACCGCTACAGAAACAACGGAGTTATTCATGGCTGATCCAAAGATGAAATTTTTAGTCGTTGACGATTTTTCGACGATGCGCCGCATTGTCCGGAATCTGTTGAAGGAACTGGGTTATGCCAACGTCGATGAGGCGGAAGACGGCGTGATGGGCCTGGCCAAGCTGCGCGCGGAATCGTATGATTTCGTCGTTTCGGACTGGAACATGCCAAACATGGATGGCCTGACGATGCTGCAGCATATCCGCGCCGATCCCGCACTGGCCAAGCTGCCCGTGCTGATGGTCACCGCCGAAGCGAAAAAAGAAAACATCATCGCCGCCGCGCAAGCTGGCGCCAGCGGTTATGTCGTCAAGCCGTTCACGGCCGCGACCCTCGATGAAAAGCTGAACAAGATTTTCGAGAAGCTGGAAAAAGCCGGCGCCTGATCACGGCTTGATACCAATCAAGAAAAACGCTGCCCGTGCAAACCGGCAGCGTTTTTTTTCGTCAACTTGCGTCTTGCTTACACCAGGCCGCCATTCGCGCGCAGGGTTTGCCCGTTGATCCAGCGGCCATCCGGCCCAGCCAAAAAGGCCACGGCGGCGGCGATGTCGTCCGGCGTGCCCAGGCGTTCCAGGGGCGCCATCTTGCCCATGCGTTCGATGGTTTCTTGCGTCTTGCCGTTCAGGAATAGCGCCGTGGCCGTGGGGCCGGGGGCGACGGCGTTGACCGTGATGTTCTTGCCGCGCAACTCCTTGGCGAAGATATTCGTCATCGTCTCGATGGCCGCCTTGGTGGCGCCGTAAATGGAGTAGCCGGGCAGGGCCAGGCCAATCACGCTGGTCGAGAAGTTGATCACGCTGCCGCCGTGGCGCAAACGCGTCGCCGCCTGGCGCATGGTGTTGAAGCTGCCCTTGACGTTGATGGCGAACAGGCTGTCGAAGGTGGCATCGTCCGTGTCGGCCAGGGCAGGCAGTGCGGGCGGCATGATGCCGGCATTGTTGACCAGCACGTCGACGCCGCCGTAGGCTGCCTCGGCCGCATCGAACAGCGCTTGCACATCGCTTGCCTCGGCCACGTTGGCCTTGACGGCGATGGCGGCGCCCCCGTCGGCCACGATGGCCGCCACCAGTTGCTCCGCCTCCACGTTAGCGCTGGCGTAATTGACGACGACCTGCATGCCGTCGCGCGCCAGGCGGCGGGCGATGGCCGCGCCGATGCCGCGCGAAGCGCCCGTGACGATGGCGACCTTGGCGGGGCTGGATGTTAAGTTCATGGCTGTTCTCCTGTCGTGGTGGGAAGCCCGCATGCTGTCGCTGCGAGCCAGTGCAGCCATTGTGATATTTATCGATATGTGGATAAAGATGGTATTAATGGTTACAGTGTGCAAATTACATCAACAATGACTGCTGGGCTGTCCGGTATGGGCAGGCCAGATCATGCTGCCTGCAAGTAATTGCGCAAAGGAATGAAATATTTCCTAAAGTTAACTTTACACGTCAAATAATTTGGCCCATGATCGCTGCAGTATTCCACCTTTGTCCCCGACCCCGACAAGAAGGAGCGCACGATGCGCCGAGCACCCGTATTATTTTTCGCCCTGAGCACGGCCCTGTTGGCGGCCTGTGGCGTGAGCCTTGAACAAACCGCCGTGGCGCCTGTCGCGTCTGTCGAGATGCAGGAGCCGGCCGTGCAGCCGCCTGCCGAAGCGGATGGCCGGCATGCCTATCTGCACCGCGTGGGTGGCCAGGATTATGTCAGCCTGAGCCAGAACGGCCCCGAGGGCGGCTTGCCTATCCTCACGGGCACGCAGCGCCATGCGCGCGCCATCCGCCTGCTGGCGGCCGATCCGGCCCAGGTACGGGCCATCCTGCGCAGCCTGAGGCTGCCCGCGAACCAGCGCAAGCTGTGGGCGGGGGAGGAAATCGTGCTCGATGCGGCCAGCTACGACATGCTGCAAGCGGCCCGCGGCAGCAACAAGCCGCTGTTTGCCGAACTCAAGCTGGTAGGGATGGAGAAGTAGAGAAAGAAACGGGGCCGAATGGCCCCGTTGTGACTGCGCTTAGATTTCCAGATTGTCGATCAATCTGGTCTGTCCCAGCTTGGCGGCGGCCAGCACCACCAGCGGTTCGCCTGCGGCCAGTTCGGCGGCGCTAGGCGCTTGCAGGTTGGCGCGCTTGCGCACGGCGATGTAGTCCGATTTCCAGCCCCGGCTGTTCAACAGCTGCATGCTGGCCTGTTCCAGTTCGCCCACGGCCAGATTGCCCTTGCGCACTTCTTCGGCCACGAAATTGAGACCCTTGTACAGTTCCGGCGCTTCCGCGCGTTCGCTTTCCGACAAATACATATTGCGCGACGATAAGGCCAGGCCGTCGTCGGCGCGGTAGGTTTCCGCAGCGATGATTTCCGTCGGCAGCGCGAACTGGCGCGCCATGTTGCGGATGATCATCAGTTGCTGGTAATCCTTCTTGCCGAACACGGCCACGCGCGGACCCACGCACGAGAACAGCTTGGTGACGACCGTGCACACGCCTTCGAAGAAGCCGGGGCGGAATTCGCCTTCCAGGGTATTGCCCAGGTCGTCGGGCGGGCGCACGCGGTATTCCTGCGGTTCCGGGTACAGTTCTTTTTCCGTCGGGGCGAACAGCACGTATACGCCTTCTTTTTCCAGTTTGGCGATGTCGGCCGCCATGGTGCGCGGATATTTTTCGAAGTCTTCGTTCGGGCCGAATTGCAGGCGGTTCACGAAGATCGAGGCGACGACGGGGTCGCCATGCTTGCGCGCCAAACGCATCAGCGACAGATGGCCTTCGTGCAGGTTGCCCATGGTGGGGACGAACGCCGTGCGCAGCTGTCCGCTGAGCTGGTCGCGCAATTCTTCGATGTCGGAAATAATTTTCATGGATTGCTTTCGCTAAAACCCCGTTGTACGGTGGTCAGTGACAAAGGGAAGGGGTCAGGCGGGCGAATAGGCCAGCCGGACGTAGATGGGGGCAAACGGTTCTGCCTGCGTGATTTCGATCAGGGTTTCCTTGGCCAGTTCCAGCAGGGCCACGAAGTTGACCACCACCACGGGCACGCCGCCGGCAATGTCGAACAGCTCGCTGAACTCGACGAAACGCGACGATTGCAAGTGGCGCAGGATGCTCGACATGTGCTCGCGCACGGACAGTTCCTGGCGGCTGATGCGGTGATGCTGGGTCAGCTTGGCGCGCTTCAGCACGTCGAGCCACGCCTGCTGCAAGTCCACCGGTTCCACGTCGGGCCAGGTGGGCGTCAGGCTTTGCTCGATGAAAATCTGCGTGCGCACGAAATCGCGCTCGAACTGCGGGATGGCGTTCAGGTCGTAGGCGGCCAGCTTGATCTGCTCGTACTCGAGCAGGCGGCGCACCAGTTCGGCACGGGGATCGCCGCCATCTTCCTCGACGTCGCTTTTGCGCGAAGGCAAGAGCATGCGCGACTTGATCTCGATCAGCATGGCAGCCATCAACAGATACTCGGCGGCCAGTTCCAGGTTGCGCACGCGGATCTGGTCGACATATTTCAGATATTGCAGGGTCACCTGCGCCATCGGAATATCGAGAATGTTGAAGTTTTGCTTGCGGATCAGGTAGAGCAGCAAGTCAAGCGGTCCTTCGAAGGCTTCGAGGAAGATTTCCAGCGCGTCCGGCGGAATGTACAAATCCGTCGGCATGCGCATCATCGGCTCGCCATACAGGCGGGCGATGCCCAGCGGGTCGGCGGCGGGTGCCGCGTCCGTTACTGCCGTGGCGGATGCTGCAGGGTCGCCGCTGCCGTCGCCGTCAGCGACAGGTTGGGGCGACTCGATGACTGCGCCGGCGCCGGAAGCGTCGGCTTCCGGCGTGACTGCAGACTCTTCAGGCAACATCGTGCCGGTTCCAGATCTTAGTTCTTGTTCTGGTAAACGTAAGCCTGTTGCTTGACGGCCGACGCCAGCTGGCGTTCCTGCTCATCGATGCTGACGGCCGGCTTGTCCCACAGCAGGGCGCGGCCCGCTTGCTGGCCCGCTTCCATGCCAGGGTTCTTGGCCTTCAGTTCGGCGATGAACAAGGTGTGGTCGGATACGTAGTTGTTGTGTTTTGCAGGCAGTTTCATATTCTCTTCTGAGTGTCTTATGGGTAAGGTCAGCCGGCCGTATTTTACCGCGCCGTGCGGCTTGGCGGGTTGTTGTATCGGCAAGTACGGGGCGAAATTGCTAAAAATCAATAACGCAGCAAACGCCGCATCACCATCGGCGCCGGTTCGGCGGGGTTGGCGTGCGAATATTCCAGTTCTTCGGCCAGGTCGAATTCGAAGGCCGCATAAAAATCGATCAGCTTGCGCTGGTCGCGCCGTACGGCCAGGCGCAATTCCTCCGCCTGGCACGACAGGCCGTGATGAATGATGGCTTCCAGCAAATGCTGCGAGACGTGGCTGCCCCGGTAGGCGGGCAGCACGCCCATGCGTGAAATCTTCCAGATGGCGGGATCGCTGTCGAGCGGCATCCAGCGCAGCGAACCGGCTGGAATGTCGTCGATCAGCAACAGAAAACCGCCGCCATGGCGCAATTGCTCTTCCACTTGCTGCGCCGTCTCGTGGTGCCCACTGGACGAGGCCGCTACCTTGCCGGCCCACGCGGCGCGGGTCAGTTCGGCCATCAGCTGTGCATCGGCATTTGTTGCTTCGCGCACCACGATATTCATCATCGGTCCTTGTGGGGCTTAGCGGATGCGCATGCCAGGTTCGGCGCCCGGCCACGGGTTCAGGATGTAGATGCCTGGATTCGCCTTCTCGTCGGCGCTGGATGCCGCCATGACCATGCCTTCGGAAATGCCGAACTTCATCTTGCGCGGCGCCAGGTTGGCCACCAGCACCGTCAGCTTGCCGATCAGTTCTTCCGGCTGGTACGCCGAGCGGATGCCCGAGAATACATTGCGCAGGCGGCCTTCGCCCGCGTCCAGGGTCAGGCGCAGCAGCTTGTCGGAGCCGTCGACCAGTTCGCAGTTGACGATTTTTGCGATGCGCAGGTCGACCTTGAGGAAGTCGTCGATCTTGATCTCGGGCGCCAGTTCCTCGATGGCGGCAGCGGCTGCCACTGGAGCTGCGGCGTCATTCGCGGCGTCGCCAGCTGGCGCGGCAATGGCGGCTGCCGCTTGCGGCGCGTCGAACAGCGCTTCGATCATCTTTGCATCCATGCGCGTCATCAAGTGGCTGTAGGCGCCGATGGTACGGCCCAGCATGCTGTTCGAGACGGCGTCGCCGAACACTTGCGTGTCGGCCCAAGTAAACTCGGCGTCGTTGAGGAACGATGCCACGTTCTTCGCCACGCCCGGCAGGACCGGCGACAGCAGGATCGTCAGTTGGCGGAACAGGATCAGGGCCGTCGTGCACACGTCGTGCAGTTCGGCTGTTTTTTCCGCATCCTTGGCCAGGATCCATGGCTTGTTTTCATCGACATACTGGTTGGTGATGTCGGCGATTTCCATGATCTCGCGCAAGGCCTTGCCGAATTCGCGGTTTTCGAAGTGCGCGGCGATGCTGGCCTGGCGCTCGACGATGACGCCGTTGACGTCCACCGTCAGGGCGCGGTTGATCCAGCTTTGCGCGCCTTCCGACAGCGTCGACGCCAGCTTGCCGTCGAAACGCTTGGCGATGAAGCCGGCGCAGCGGCTGGCGATGTTCACGTACTTGCCGATCAGGTCGCTGTTCACGCGGGCGACAAAATCTTCGCCGTTGAAGTCCAGGTCTTCCACTTTCGAGTTCAGCTTGAAGGCGATGTAGTAGCGCAGCCATTCCGGGTTCATGCCCAGGTCCAGGTAGCGCAGCGGCGAAATGCCCGTGCCGCGCGATTTCGACATCTTTTCGTTGTTGACCGTCAGGAAACCGTGCACATTGACTTTCAGTTTGTCGATCACCGGGTGATTGGCGAACTTCAGCATGGCGGGCCAGAACAGCAAGTGGAAGGAAACGATGTCCTTGCCGATGAAGTGGATCTGTTCCGTCGACGGGTCATTCAGGAAGGCGTCGAAATCGATGCCTTTCTTGTCGCAATAGTTTTTCAGGCTGGCCAGGTAACCGACGGGCGCATCCATCCACACATAGAAGAATTTACCCGGCGCATCGGGAATCGGGATGCCGAAGTAGGGCGCGTCGCGCGAGATATCCCAGTCGGCCAGCTTTTCGCCCGCTTCGCCCAGCCATTCGCTGACCTTGTTGACCATTTCCGGCTGCAAGCGGCCTGGCGTGTTGAGCCAATCCTTGAGGAATTCGAAGCAGCGCGGGTCGGACAGCTTGAAGAAATACTGTTCCGACGGCTTCATCACGGGCGTCGCGTTGGTGAAGACCGAGAACGGGTTGACCAGGTCGGTCGGCTGGTAGGCGGCGCCGCACACTTCGCAATTGTCGCCGTACTGGTTCTTGGCGCCGCATTTCGGGCATTCGCCCTTGATGTTGCGGTCGGCCAGGAACATGCCCTTGACCGGGTCGAAGAAACGGTCGACGGTTTTCGTGACGATCAGGCCCGTATCGCGCAACTTGCGGTAGATCGATTGCGACAGGTCGACGTTTTCAGGCGAGTCGGTCGAATACCAGTTGTCGAAGGCGATATGGAAGCCATCGAGGTACTGGGCGCGGCCGGCCGCGATGTTGGCGACGAATTGCTGCGGCGTGATGCCTTCCTTTTCGGCAGCGATCATGATGGGCGTGCCATGCGTATCGTCGGCGCCCACAAAGTGCACTTCACGGCCGGCTGCGCCATCGCGTTGCATTCGCTGGAACCGGACCCAGATATCGGCCTGGATGTATTCCATGATGTGGCCAATGTGAAAAGCGGCGTTTGCGTAAGGCAGGGCAGTGGTGACGAACAGCTTGCGAGTCATGATTGATGCACTTTTGGGATGGATAATAGGACATTTTAACAGCGGAAACGCAATATGAGCAGATACAGCGCCGGCAAGTGATGCTTTTGCCTCCATCGCGCATGGCGATTTTGCGCTAGACTGCGCGTATTGCATACGGAGATAGTCATGAGCATCACAGTAGAAGACGTCAAGGCCGCACTGGCCCAGGTTATTGATCCAAATACACATAAAGATTTCGTTTCCAGTAAAACCGTCAAGAATCTGAAGGTCGACGGTGATGATATTTCCCTCGACATCGAGCTGGGCTACCCCGCCAAGAGCCAGATCGACCTGATCCGCAAATCCGTGCTGGCCGCCTTGCGCGTGCTGCCGGGCGTGGGCAACGTCAGCGTCGGCGTGTCGTCGAAAATCATTTCGCACACGGTGCAGCGCGGCTTGAAGCCGATGAGCAACGTGAAAAACATCATTGCCGTCGCTTCCGGCAAGGGCGGTGTTGGTAAATCGACCACGGCCGTCAACCTGGCCCTGGCCCTGGCGGCCGAAGGCGCCACCGTCGGCATGTTGGACGCCGATATCTACGGCCCGTCGCAACCGATGATGCTGGGCATCAGCGGCCAGCCGAAGACCTTGGACGGCAAGAGCATGGAGCCGATGGAAAACCACGGCTTGCAGGTGTCGTCGATCGGCTTCATGATCGATCCGGACGAGCCGATGGTGTGGCGCGGCCCGATGGTCACGCAAGCCTTGCAGCAATTGCTGGACCAGACCAACTGGCGCGACCTCGATTATTTGATCGTCGACATGCCGCCAGGCACGGGCGACATTCAATTGACCCTGTCGCAGAAAGTCCCAGTCACGGGCGCCGTCATCGTCACGACGCCGCAGGACATCGCGCTGCTGGACGCGCGCAAGGGCCTCAAAATGTTCGAGAAAGTCGGCATTCCTATCCTGGGCGTGGTGGAAAACATGAGCACGCACATCTGCTCGAACTGCGGCCATGCGGAAGAAATCTTCGGCGCCGGCGGCGGCGCGAAGATGTGCGCGGACTTCGGCGTGGAGTTCCTCGGTGCCTTGCCGCTGACCATGGCGATTCGCCAGCAGACGGATTCGGGCACGCCCACCGTCGTTGCCGAGCCGGAAGGCCCCGTCGCCGTGATCTACAAGCAGATCGCCCGCACCATCGCCATCAAGGTGGCGGAAAAGGCGAAGGATATGACAAGTAAATTCCCGTCGATCGTCATCAAGAACGACTGATTGTTGGGCTTGGCGCTCCCATGCGCCATTGTCAGCAGGAATATGGTTTCATGCAGTCCGTGTTGTTATTAAACAAGAGGAGACATCATGCAATTGAACACCGTATTCCTGCGCCAGGCCGCAGCAGTGATTGCCGGCAGCCTGCTGGCCGCCAGCGCGTTTGCGCAATCCGTTTCCTTCGTCGAGCCCGTTGATGGCGCGACAGTGACCAGTCCTTTCAAAGTCAAGTTTGCCGTCAGCGGCATGGCCGTCAAGCCGGCCGGCGACATGACGGCGAAGACGGGCCACCACCATCTGCTTATCAATACGGGGCCGATGAAGGCGGGCGAGATGATACCCATGGATGACAAGCATTTGCACTTCGGCAAAGGGCAAACGGAAACGGACGTTACCTTGCCGCCGGGCCAGTACACCCTGACCATGCAGTTCGCCAATGGCGCGCACCAGTCGTATGGGCCGGAATTGAGCAAGAGCATCAAGGTGACGGTCAAGTAAGCCAGGCATAGTCATCTGTTTCGGTAAAGGCCGGGTTCCAGCGATGGAGCCTGGCCTTTTTCTTGTTATTGCTTCTGTCATCAGTGCGTCATATAGTCGGCGTATGCTGCCCGGTGGCCTAACTTTTGATGAGCGGATATGACGAAACATTTCTCCCTTTCCCGGCAACTGGCGCAGGCGCTGCTGCTGGCCGCTGGCGTGGCGGCGTGCCAGGCGCATGCGGCCAAGGCGCTTCCTGTTGTTGCTGCTGTTGCCTCTGCGGCGCAGCCCAAGCTGGTCGTCGTGCTGGTAGTGGACGGCTTGCCGCAAGAGCAGGTGACGCGCTACCGCGACCAGTTCGGCCAGGGCGGTTTCCGCCGCCTGCTGGAGCAGGGCGCGTGGTTCAGCGATGCGCACCAGGCGCATGGCATCACGGTTACCGCCATCGGCCACTCGGCCGTGCTGTCGGGCGCCTACCCTTACCAGCATGGCGTGATCGGCAATAACTGGATAGATACCGTCACGAAAAAATCCGTGTACTGCACCGAGGATGGCAATTTCCATTACATCGGCGAAGACACGCAACCCGACGACGGCACGGCGCCGACCAGGCTGCGCGTGAGCACACTGGGCGATGAGTTGCGCTATTCGACGGGTGACAAGGCCAAGGTCGTCACCGTGTCGGGCAAGGACCGCGGTGCCATCCTGCTGGCCGGGAAAACGGGCACGGCGTATATGTACATGGAAAAGACGGGTAACTTCGCCAGCAGCACCTACTATATGCAGCAGCACCCGCAATGGGTGCAGCGCTACCAGGCGGCCAAACCGCAGGACCGCTACTACGGCAAGAGCTGGACGCCGCTGCTGGCTGATTCGGCCTATGCGCGCGACGCCCGTGATGATCTTGTGGCGGCCAAGCCGGGCACGCGCAACACCTTCCCGTTCGCCTACTACAGCGACAGCGGCAAGCTCGATGGCGAGTACTACAGCCGCCTGAAGTCCGGTCCCTTCCTCGATGAGCTGACCCTGGAATTCGCCCGTGCCGCCATCGATGGCGAGAACCTGGGCCGCAATCCGGCCGGCGTGCCCGATATCCTCGGCGTGAGCCTGTCCGCGCACGACTATGTGAACCATGCCTACGGCCCGGAAAGCAAGATGTCGCACGACCACCTGCAGCGCCTGGACCGCATGCTGGCCGGCTTCTTTCTCGATCTCGATAAAAAAGTCGGCATGGACAATGTGCTGGTGGTGCTGACGGCCGACCATGGCTTTGCCAACGTGCCGGAATTTTCCGAAACGCGCGGCTTCTCCGCCAAGCGCATCGACGGCGCCAAACTGGTCGATGCCTTGAACCTGCACCTGGCGACAAACCTGGGCATCGACAAGCTGGTGACGGCGTCGTCGCTGCCGAATATCTACCTCGATTACGCGCTGGCGGAAAAGAGCGGCGTCCATCGTGCCGCCCTGGAAGACGCGGCGGCCCGCTTTTTGATGCAGCAGGACGGCCTGGCGCAAGTCTACACGCGCACGCAGATGGAAACGGGAGCCGCCGCCACGCGCATGGACACACTGATGCGCCGCGCCTGGAACCGCCAACTGTCGGGCGACCTGATGGTCGTTACAAAACCGGCCTGGTACTTCGGCAAGGGCAGTGGCGGTACTTCGCATGGCACGCCGTACACGTATGACACCAACGTGCCGCTGATGGTCTTCGGCCCCCGCTGGATCAAGCCGGGCGCCTATGGCCAGTACGCGGAAGTGGTCGACATCGCGCCTACGCTCGCCCATTTGCTGCGCATACGCCAGCCGTCGGCGTCGGAAGGGCGGATTTTGACGGAAGCGGTGCGCTAAAACTCTTGGGCTGTGGTGTTGTCGGCTTACGCGCTGCGCGCTAAGCCGACCTACGATGACCTTGCGATGAGCGTAATCCGACAACAACGTTGGCAAAACCGCTTACAACAACCAGTCGATAGGCAGCACCGACAGAATCGCCACCCCCATGCGCTTCCACACGCTGGTGCCCGGTTCCGTGTCGTAGCGCGTGGTGGCGCCGCTGGCGTCGCGGGCGATCCAGTACAGTGCACCGTCGTCGCCAAGCAGTACTTGGTAGGCGCGTTGCGGGATCGTGGTGCGCATGGCTAGACCCAGCTGGCTGGCCAGCGCGGGGCTGTCGATGACGAGGCCCATTTCCGTGTTCAACTCGATCGAGCGCGGGTCGAAGTTGAACGAGCCGACAAAGATGCGCTGGTCGTCGACGGCAAAGGTCTTCGCATGCAGGCTCGATGCGGAGCTGCCGAAGCGGCCAGTCTGTTCGCGCGCGTCGCCTGCTTCCCACGAGCGGCGCGATTCATACAGCAGCACGCCCGCTTCCAGCAAGGGTTTGCGCCACTTTGCATAACCGGCATGCACGGCCGCTACGTCGGTCGCTTCCAGCGCATTCGTCAGGATGCGCACGCCCACGCCTTTTTTCGCCAGGTCGGCAAAGGCTTGCGTGCCCGATTTGCCGGGCACGAAATACGGCGACACCAGGTCCACTTCCTTTTCCGGCACGCCCAGCAGGTTTTGCAGGTTTTCCGCCACACCAGTGCCGGGCCGGGCCTTGTCCAGCACCTTGGCCGGGTCGTCGCTGACCATGCGCGTCCTGGCCCATTCGAAGGGCAGGGTGCGTTCCATCATCTGCTTGACGAAGGGCGAGGTGCGCAGCGCCTGCACGTATTCCTCGGCCGCCTTGGTGTCGTCGATGCGGTCCGCTTCGGCGGCGATGGTGGCCGCGTCGCCTTCGACAGGGCTGGTCAGCAGCAGCCTGGCCGGGTAGGCCGAGGCGCTGTTCCAGTAGCGGTCGAAATCGTGCGAGACGTCGCCGACGACGGGGCCGATGGCCAGCACGTCCAGGTCGGCGAACAGCACGTCGCCGGCCGCGCCAAAATATTCGTCGCCCACATTGCGCCCACCGACGATGGTGGCCTGGTTATCGGCCGTGAACGACTTGTTGTGCATGCGCCGGTTGAGACGGGAAAAATCCGTGGCAAAGGCCAGCGCGCGCGGCGCGCGGGGAATAAAGGGATTGAACAGGCGGATTTCCAGATTCTGCTGCTTGCCCAGCATCGTCAATGTCTGGTCCAGGCCGGCCGTGTTGTTATCGTCGAGCAGCAGGCGCACGCGCACGCCCCGTTCTGCCGCCTGGCGCAAGGCGTCGAACAGCAGGGTGCCCGTGATGTCCTTGTGCCAGATGTAGTACTGCACGTCCAGGCTGCGCTGGGCCGCGGCGGCCAGCAGGGCGCGCGCGGCAAACGCGTCGCGCCCGTCGACCAGCGGGTAAATGCCGGACACGCCCGGATGCTGCGCCACCATGGGCGCAATGGCCGTGGCCAGTTGGGTATGTGCCGTATCGGCGATGACATTTGAGGGGATGCGGCTTTCCAGCGAGGGCAGTGAAGCGCAGCCGGCGAGGACGGCGGACAGCAGCAGGGGCAGCAGCAGCCGGCTGGCGCTGCGTGAGGGTAGTGCGGGAACGGGCATGGAGGGCTTTCATCGAGTTGCCCCGATGTTAGCAGATGCGCATGCCCGCACGCGGGCGCGGTTTTAGAGTTGTTCCAGTGCGATCAGCTCGGCCACCGTCTGGCGGCGGCGGATCAAGCGGGATTGCTCGCCATCGACCAGGTATTCGGCCGCATGCGGGCGGCTGTTGTAGTTCGACGACATCGACGCGCCATACGCGCCCGCGCCTTCGAAGACCACGTAGTCGCCCACCTGTGCTGCAGGGAGCAAACGGGTTTCCACCACGCCGCCATCGCGCTGGGTAAATACGTCGCCCGATTCGCACAGGGGGCCGCCAACGACCGTGGCGCATGCGGGGCTAGCGTCCAGGGCACGGCCGTCATGCGCGATCACCGACATTTCATGGTAGCTGCCGTACATGGCGGGGCGCATCAGTTCATTGAAGCCCGTGTCGAGCAGGGTGAAATGGTTGCCGCCCATCTGCTTGGTGGCGCGCACTTCGGCTACCAGCAGGCCCGCGTCGGCCACGAGGAAGCGGCCCGGTTCGATTTCCAGGTGCACGGGATGGCCCAGGTGCGCCTCGATCTGCTTGCGCGCCGCATCCCACAGCTGGAAGTAGTGGTCCGTGTCGACGGGCTGCTCGCCTTCGCGGTAAGGCACGGACAAGCCGCCGCCCGTGGAAATGGCTTCGATGTCGTGTCCCATGTTCTTGACCAGGTCGACCATGGTGCCGCAGACGGTTTCCAGGTGGCTGTAGTCGACGCCCGAGCCGATGTGCATGTGCAGGCCTACCAGGTGCAGGCCATGCGCGCGGATGACGGCCAGCGCCTCCGGCAGTTCTTCGTGCCAGATACCGTGCTTGCTGTTTTCGCCGCCCGTGTTGGTCTTGTTGCTGTGGCCATGGCCATAGCCGGGATTGATGCGCAGCCAGACGCGGTGGCCGGGTGACACGGGGCCCAGCTGGCGCAGCATGTCGACGGAGCCGCAATTGACTTCAATTTTTTCTGCCGCCACGCGCGCCAGGGTGGCGCGGTCGAACAGGTCGCAGGTAAACACCACGCCGGCGGCGCCGTTGGTTTGCGCCGGCGTGAAGCCCGCCTGCAGCGCGCGCTCGATTTCGCCCAGCGAGACGGCGTCCACGTGCACGCCCGCTTCGCGCATCAATGTGAGCAGGTGGATGTTCGAATTGGCCTTTTGCGCGAAACGCACCGTGTCGAACTGCGACAGTTGGGCCACGCGCGCGCGGATGGTGGCCGCGTCGTACACCCACAATGGCGTGCCGTGTTCCTGGGCGAGTTGGGCGAGGGTGGCGTCTGGCACTGGTTTCATGGTGGATGTCTTTGTCATGTTGTGGGGTGGTGTCGGATTACGCGCCTTGCGCTAATCCGACCTACGATGTTGGCCATGATGCGGGTTTTCTTTGTAAACATAAAATATCCATTTAAGCTGACCTTATTCATTTATGATATGGACATGACTATCTCCTTGCGCCATATCGAGGTCTTTCGCGCCATCATGACGACGGGCAGCGTGACGGCGGCCGCCGCCATGCTGCATACGTCGCAGCCCACCGTCAGCCGCGAGCTGGCGCGCCTCGAGCATTTGACGGGCTTGACCCTGTTCGAGCGCGAGCGGGGGCGGCTGCGTCCGACGGCGCAGGCGCTGCAGCTGTTCGAGGAAGTGCAGCGCGCGTATTTCGGCCTGGAGCGCATCGTCAGCACGGCGGCGGCCCTGCGCCAGTTCGACCAGGGGCAGTTGTCAATCGCCTGCCTGCCCGTGTTTTCCCAGTCCTTGCTGCCGCAGGCGTGCAAGCGTTTCGTCGCCGACTTTCCCAAGGTGAGCATCAGCATCACGCCGCAGGAGTCGCCGCTGCTGGAGGAGTGGCTGTCCGCGCAGCGCCACGATATTGGCCTGACGGAAGTGGGCAACGCCCCGCCGGGCACCGCGCTCGCCACCCTGATGTCCGTCGATGAAGTGTGCGTGCTGCCCGATGGCCATCCATTGGCAGGCAAGATGACCTTGGCGCCGGCGGACTTCGCGGGGCAGCCTTTCATCAGCCTGGCCGCCGTCGACCCGTATCGCCAGCAGATCGATGCCATCTTCGCGCAGGCCGGCGTGGAGCGGCGCATGGCGCTCGATACGCACAGCGCCGCTTCCGTCTGCGCCATGGTGCGCGAAGGCGTGGGTCTGGCCATCGTCAATCCGCTCACGGCCCTCGATTATGCGGGGCAGGGCTTGCAGATCCGCCGCTTTGCCGTGTCCTTGCCGTTCACCGTGAATCTGGTCAAGCCTTTGCACCGGCCCTTGTCGCAACTGGTGGCCCTGTTCGAGCAGGCGCTGCATGCCCAGGCGGAGGAAGTGAAAAGGCGCTTGCTGCAGCTGTGACGGCGCTTGTGGAGCGGCGGCGGTCAACAGAGTAAAATGGCGTTTTACTTATTCAAGCCTGATTACTTCGATGACCACAACCGCTACTCCCGTCCGTACCCGTTTTGCTCCCAGCCCGACCGGCTATCTGCACCTGGGCGGCGCCCGCACCGCTTTATACAGCTGGGCGTATGCCCGTCACTTCGGCGGCACCTTCGTGCTGCGCATCGAAGACACGGACGTGGAGCGCTCCACGCCGGAAGCTGTGCAAGCCATCATCGAAGGCATGAAGTGGCTGGGCCTGGACCACGACGAAGGCCCGTTCTACCAGATGCAGCGCATGGACCGCTACCGTGAAGTGGTGGCGCAGATGCTGGCCGAAGGCACTGCATACCACTGCTATTCGTCGCCGGAAGAAGTCGAAGCGATGCGCGAACGCATGCGCGCCGCCGGAGAAAAGCCGCGCTACGACGGCACCTGGCGTCCGGAACCGGGCAAGACCCTGCCGGCAGTGCCAGCGGATCGCAAGCCCGTCGTGCGTTTCAAGAATCCGCTCGATGGCGACGTGAGCTGGGACGACGTGGTCAAGGGCACGATCACGATTTCGAACCGCGAACTGGACGACCTGGTGATCGCCCGCCCGGACGGCACGCCGACGTACAACTTCTGCGTGGCCGTCGATGACTGGGACATGCAGATTACCCACGTGATCCGCGGCGACGACCACGTCAACAACACCCCGCGCCAGATCAACATCCTGCGCGCCATCGGCGCACCGCTGCCGCTGTACGGCCACCTGCCGATGATCTTGGGTGCGGATGGCGAGAAGCTGTCGAAGCGCCACGGCGCCGTCAGCGTGATGGATTATCCGGCGCAGGGCTTCCTGCCGGAAGCGATGCTGAACTACCTGGCGCGCCTGGGTTGGAGCCATGGCGACGATGAAGTGTTCTCGACCGAGCAGTTCTGCGAGTGGTTTAACCTGAACCACCTGTCCAAGTCCGCCGCCCAGTTCAACAATGAAAAACTGGCCTGGCTGAACAACCACTATATCAAGCAGGCCGACAACAGCCGCCTGGCCGACCTGGCGCGTCCGCAAATGGTCGCCGCCGGCGCCGTCTTCGAAGGCGCGCCGGACCTGGCACAAGTGCTGGGCATGATGAAAGAGCGCGCCAACACGGTCAATGAACTGGCTGCCGCGTCGATGCTGTTCTTCCGCGAGCCGCAGCCGGAAGCGGAACTGGTAACGCAGCACATCACGGATGCCATCAAGCCCGTGCTGGCGCAGTTCGCCGAGCGCATCGCCACGGTGGAGTGGAGCAGGGAAGCCGTGGCCGCCATGATCAAGGAAGTGCTGGCCGCCAACACCATCAAGATGCCGCTGCTGGCCATGCCTTTGCGCCTGATTCTGACGGGCCAGTTGCAGACGCCTGCCATCGACCAGGTAGTGGTGATCTTCGGCCGCGACACCGTGCTGGCGCGGCTGGCAAAGTGGCTGTAATCGCCGCTCTTAAATACGCGTAAAAATACGGCGCGGAAACCGCCCCTATGAAAAGTTGCTCATAGACGAAAAAGGGTATTTGCAGAGTGAAACTTCTTTGCTATACTCTTGTTTCTGCACCAACGGGGGTATAGCTCAGCTGGGAGAGCGCTTGCATGGCATGCAAGAGGTCAGCGGTTCGATCCCGCTTACCTCCACCAGCAGCAAAATCGCAGTCAGGTTTTGTTGGTCGTTGAAGTGGTGCAGATGTTGTTTGGAAGTTCCGCGGTCCCCATCGTCTAGAGGCCTAGGACATCACCCTTTCACGGTGAGTACAGGGGTTCGAATCCCCTTGGGGACGCCAGGTAGTTGTGGTATAGTAGTGGCAGTTGTTTGTACTGATTGTTGTAAGTTCAGGCCCGTAAAAAGCGGAATCTGGATGGAAAGCAAGTAGTGGAACAAAGTCGCCAAGTGCGGCTTTTATTATTTCTGCGCCCGGGGGGTATAGCTCAGCTGGGAGAGCGCTTGCATGGCATGCAAGAGGTCAGCGGTTCGATCCCGCTTACCTCCACCAACAGCGCAGAGGTAAAGCAGCAAGCTGTAGAAGTAAAAATGTAGTACCGAGGTCCCCATCGTCTAGAGGCCTAGGACATCACCCTTTCACGGTGAGTACAGGGGTTCGAATCCCCTTGGGGACGCCAGTTCAGTCTGGTGTTGTAGTAAAGAAGTAGCAGTGTTTCTGCGCCCGGGGGGTATAGCTCAGCTGGGAGAGCGCTTGCATGGCATGCAAGAGGTCAGCGGTTCGATCCCGCTTACCTCCACCAACAGCGCAGAAACAGGTAGTGAATAAATCAAAGTCGCCTAGAGCGGCTTTTTTATTTTGGCGAAGTATTTCCGCCACACCCTCGGGGGAATATGGCTAAGCTGTTAGCGCGCTTGCATGGCATGCAAGAGGTCAGCGGTTAGCTCCCGCAAACCTCCACCAACAGCGCAGAAATCACACAGTAATCAAAGTCGCCTCGAGCGGCTTTTTTTACGTCCGTTTATTAATCGTCATACCCCTCGGATGAGGAGGGCGTAGGTCGGATTAGCGGCACGCGTAATCCGACAATGCCACCGTCTAAATCAATATCCGATCCCCATAGATAGATCCCTGCAAATAAGGCGGAAAATAAAACCCCCGGCAGTTGATTTCGTGAATCACCCCGTGCTATACTTCGCGCACGCTTTTTTGAGGGGCTAAGCAAAGCCTTCAACGAAGAGTCCGCTGAGAGTAAAGCCAGCACAGGTCCCCATCGTCTAGAGGCCTAGGACATCACCCTTTCACGGTGAGTACAGGGGTTCGAATCCCCTTGGGGACGCCAGGATTTCGTTGTAAAGTAAGAGTGCAGTGCTGAACGGGCCTGACAAGTCAGGCTTTTTTTGTTTCTGCCATATTGCTGCAGTACCGGGTCAGGATGCAAAGTAGTGCATTCAGGACAGATTTCTGTCCCCATCGTCTAGAGGCCTAGGACATCACCCTTTCACGGTGAGTACAGGGGTTCGAATCCCCTTGGGGACGCCAGATTCGCAAGTAGTAACAGGTCGGGATGCAAAGCAGCGCATCCAGGACAGATTTTCTGTCCCCATCGTCTAGAGGCCTAGGACATCACCCTTTCACGGTGAGTACAGGGGTTCGAATCCCCTTGGGGACGCCAGACCGGCTGAATCAGCCAACAAAAAAGCCGCCTGGTAACAGCGCGGCTTTTTTGTTATGGGCTGCCATGTCACCTTTTCTCTTCCCTATTAAATATGCCATTAGCTACCGATCGCGCACCTTCCCTGGCCATCTTCTGCAAAGTCGTCGACAACTACGGCGATATCGGCATTTGCTGGCGCCTCGCGCGGCAGTTGAGCGGCGAGCACGGCGTAGCCGTCACCCTGTGGGTCGATGATTTAGCCAGTTTCCAGCGCATCTGCCCTGAAATCGATGTGGCGGCCGAAGCGCAGCAAGTCTCGGGCGTCACGATTCGCCATTGGCGCGGCCAGGATGGCGTGTTTGCGCCTGCCGATATCGCCGACATCGTCATCGAGTTTTTTGCCTGCGACATTCCGCCCGGCTATATCGCCGCCATGGCGCAGTGCGCGCCGCAGCCCGTGTGGCTGAACCTGGAAGGCTTGACGGCGGAAGAGTGGGTCGAGGGTTGCCATGCGCTGACGTCGCCGCGCCACGGCATGATCAAGCATTTCTTCTTCCCGGGCTTCACGAACAAGACGGGCGGCTTGCTGCGCGAAGCGGCGCTCGACGAGCGGCGGCTGGCGTTCCAGTCCGATGCGCCCGCCATGGCGGCATTCCTCGGGCAATTCGGCGTGACGGCGGCGGACATGCGCGCCTTGAAAGTGTCGCTGTTCTGCTATCCATCGGCTCCCGTCGCCGAGCTGTTTGCGGCCTGGCAGGCGGGGAGCGAACTCATCACGTGCCTGGTGCCGGAAGGCGTCGCGTTCGACGCCGTTCAGGCGTTTATCGGCGACGATGCGGCGGTGCCCGGTGCGGCGCGCACGCGCGGCGCGCTTACCGTGCGCGTGCTGCCGTTCGTGCCGCAGGACGATTACGACCGCCTGCTGTGGGCCTGCGACGTGAACCTGGTGCGCGGCGAGGACTCGTTCGTGCGCGCGCAATGGGCCGGCCAGCCGTTTCTCTGGCATATCTATCTGCAGGATGAGAACTTGCATCACGTCAAATTGCGCGCCTTCCTGCAGCGCTATGCGGTGGATGCGGATGGCGCCATCGACAGCCTGGTGCAGGCGGCGCTGGCCTGGAATGGCGCCAGCGCGGGCGCCTTGCCGTGGGCGCAGCTGTGGCCCGCATTGCAGGCCGATTTGCCGCGCATCCGGGCGCGCGCGCAGGATTGGCAGCGGCAGATGCAGGCTAATGGCGATCTGGCAAGTAACTTGCTGGCGTTCGCTGGCGCGACGAGATAGGCGCTTGCTCAAAATTAAGGTAAAATGCCCGGTTATTTCTAACGTATTTTTAACCGATCAAACGCAAGCTTGCGGCGCTGATGGCGCACAGGCGGCAGATGGTCTTCATGCAACCCACTTTTTACGTACATTCCTATGAAACCCGCAAAAGAAATTCGTGTTGGCAATATCATCATGGTCGACAGCAAGCCTATGATCGTGTTGCGTTCTGATGTCAACGGTTCGAGCCGCACGGGCTTCACCTACAAATGGAAGATGAAAAATCTTCTGACGAACACCCCGATGGAAAACGTGTTCCGCGGCGACGACAAGTTCGACGTCGTTGTTCTGGATAAAAAGCCAGTAACGTATTCGTACTTCGCCGATCCGCTGTTCGTTTTCATGGACACCGAGTACAACCAGTACGAAATCGAAGAAGAAAACCTGGGCGAAGCGCTGAACTACCTGAAAGATGGCATGGAATGCGAAGCCATTTTTTATGACGGCAAAGCAATCTCCGTTGAACTGCCTACGACCATCGCCCGTCAAGTGGTGTACTCGGAGCCAGCGGTCAAGGGCAACACGTCGGGCAACGTCCTGAAAGAAGCCAAGATCGAAAACGCCATCGATGCGCACCGCCACACCGTGCAAGTGCCGCTGTTCGTGGCACAGGACGACGTCATCGAAATCGACACCCGTACCAACGAATACAAGCGTGTCGTACGCAACTGATAGAGCCTTGCACTGCGCCGCTCTCCTGGACTGGCAAACGCCGGCCTGGCTTGCTCCAGTGCTGGACCATCAAGAAACGCTGCCTTCGGGCGGCGTTTTTTTTGCTTAAAAAATAATTCCCTTCAACAACAATTGAGTTGCAAGGACTGCTATGCTATGGCTAGCACATTATTGCGTTAGAAACACTGAGGTTTCCTGGAGATACGATGCAGCGCAGTCAGATGTTACGCAGTGGCGCGTCCCGGAGCATGTCGCGCCCCGTACTGGCCCGTGCCACGGCGCCGGCCAGTCCCATGGCCCATCTGCTCGACGCGGGCGTCTTGCCGCAACAGCAGATGATGCAGGCAGGCAAACTCAGTTCCCATGCGCTGACGTCGCAGTACCTGGCCCGCATCCGCTCCCTGTGCAGCATAGGCGCGCGCGCCTATCCGGGCATTGAAATCAATCCCGATGCGCTGAAAATCGCCCTGGAAATGGACCGCGAGCGGCAGGTGCACAAGGTGCGCGGCCCCTTGCACGGCATTCCCGTCGTCTTGCGCGACAATATCGCCACGGGCGACCGCATGAAGACGCGCACGCAAGCGCCCCTGGCCACACATGCCAGCTGCGATTCCTTCGTGGCGGCGCGCTTGCGCGCGGCCGGCGCCGTGATCATCGGCAAAAGCAATTTGCGCCAGTGGGCGGCCGTCAGCGTGCCGCATGCCAGTGCCAGCTGGGCGGGGCTCACCATCCTGGCCGTCGACAGCGCGGCGGACGGCGCCATCGTCGCGCCGGCTTCAAACTGCGGCCTGGTCGCCATCAAGCCCACGGGCAGGGCTGTAGGCGGGCAGGACGCAGAGCCAGCCACGGCTGGACCGATGGCGTCCAGCGTGCGCGAGGCAGCGTGGCTGCTGGCCGCCTTGAGCGGCGAGCGCCTGGCCGATGGCGTCGTGTTCGATGCCGCCGGCTTGCGCGGGCGCCGCATCGGCGTGGCGCGCAAGCTGTTCGGCCTGTGTGCCGGGACCGATGCCGTGATCGAACAGGCGCTGCACGTGCTGCGAGAGCAGGGCGCGGAACTGATCGAGCCGCCGCCCGCGACCGGGGCTGGCGACATCGAAGCGCTGCTGCGTTCGCATGCGCTCGATGCGCTGGTGGGTCCCACCTGCCATGGCGTGGCGCAGCCGCATTCCGACTTGCCGCATATTACGGTACCTGCCGGCGTGGTCGGGGGCTTGCCGGTCGGCTTGTCCTTCATCGGCCCTGCTCACGACGACATGCCGCTCATTGCGATGGCGTATGCCTACGAGCAGGCGACTTTGCACCGGTGCACGCCCGCACTGCCATCGAGCATCACTTTGGCGCTGCGTCGACCATGACGATTCTTTTGTTTTCTTTCGATAATTTATGCTTGCAACCTTGCTGCTGATCGCGGCCGTGGCCGCCACCTCCACTCCTTTTGATGCCGATCAACTGTCTGGCAGCTGGTCCGACAGCGTGAATACGAATAGTGTGTGCGAAGAAGCGCGCCACTTCACGCGCATGCAACTGTCTGACGATCACCAGCGGCTGGCGATCTTCAACGACCGCACGTGGAAAAGCAAGCTGGGCGAAACCAACCGCTTTGCCGCGACGGTCGTGGCGGAAACGGAGCATAGCCTGACGTTACGCTATGACAATGAAACCCGCCTCAATGCCGCCGGCAAGCTGGTGGAATGGCAGTTGATCATCGTCGCGCCCGGCGTGTACCGCTGGCGCGAGACGGGCTGGCCGGAAGGCAAGGTCAACGGGGTGGTCGGTATTCGCTGTTCTCCCTGATGCCCGTGCGCAAGATGCCATTCTGCTATGCTGCGCCTGTTATCGATGTTTTAGGAGATTGCATGTCCACACGTTTGCTCTTGCCCCTGTTCATGGGCGCTGCCGTGGCGCTGGCCGTTATGCCGGCGCAAGCGCGTACGCCCAGGCTGTCGCTGATCGAGCAGGCGCAAAGCTGCGACGGCGGCTCCAGCTGCCCGTATTTCCCCGATGTCTACAAGGCGGACTACGCCTTTCGCACGGCCTTCAATGTCGGCTTGAAAAAGGCGGGCCTGAAGCGGCAGCGCTGGGTGCCCGATGGCGTGGCCAGCCCGCTCAAGCCGGTCGAGATCGACGGCAAGGCGCGCCTGTTGAGCAGCGTCTGCGAACCGCACAATTGCGGCCACCGCTATTCCATTTTGTACGATCCGGTCGCGCGCAGCATGACGGGCGTGTACATGGGCAGCGATGCCAAGGGAGAACTGCGCACCGTGTACTTCGGCGATCCCAGCATCGCTGAAGCCGACTTGCTGTACAAGAACTGATGCACGCGCCATTACGCATTTCCAGCGAGCAAGGCGAACTGGACGTGCCCATGATCCACCGCTACCTGAGCGAACAGTCGTACTGGAAGCGGGGCGTGGCGATCGAAACGGTGCGCAAGGGGATCGCCAACGCGCTGTGTTTCGGCGGCTATGTGGATGGACAGCAAGTCGCGTTTGCCAGGGTCATCACCGACTACACGGATTTTGCCTACCTGCGCGACGTGTTTGTGCTGCCGCAATACCAGGGGCGCGGCTATGGCAAGCAGATGGTGGCCGCCGTACTCGGCGATGCGCGTTTGCGCGATGTCGTCTGGATGCTGGGCACCGACGATGCGCATGGCCTGTATGCAGGCTTTGGTTTTGCGCCGCTGGAGGCGCCGCAAAAATACATGCGCCGCCCCGCGTCAGTAAAATTATCAAAAAAATAGTTGATTCCATAAAAACTATTGATATTGTCGTATTAGATTAATATTGCCTTGATAATGACAATATGTCATTATGCGCGCTCTGCTGCGGTTGCGCAGCCGTACTTTGTTGGTGTTTTGCCTTGCCATCGCCATGCGGTGAGGGCGAGCTGAATGAGCGGTCTGACTGGTCGTCCCCTGGGTACGTTTTTTCGACAATGTAAAGGAATACATCATGAAACAATATGGCGCCGAATTTCTCGGCACGTTCTGGCTGGTACTGGGCGGTTGCGGCAGCGCCGTGCTGGCCGCCGCTTTCCCCGGCCTTGGCATCGGCTTTGTCGGCGTGGCGCTGGCGTTTGGCTTGACGGTGCTGACCATGGCTTACGCCATCGGCCACATCTCGGGCTGCCATCTGAATCCCGCCGTCTCGATCGGCCTGTGGGCCGGCGGCCGTTTCCCTGCCAATCAACTGTTGCCATACATCATCGCGCAAGTGCTGGGCGCCATCGTGGCTGGCGGCGTGCTGTACGTGATCGCCAGCGGCCAGGCCGGTTTCGACGTCAGCAAGGGCTTTGCCTCGAACGGTTTCGGCGCCCACTCGCCGGGCGGCTATTCGATGCTGTCGGCGCTGGTCATTGAAATCGTGCTGACGATGTTCTTCCTGATCGTCATCCTGGGTGCCACCGACAAGCGCGCGCCGGCCGGCTTCGCCCCGCTGCCGATCGGCCTGGCGCTGACCCTGATCCACCTGATCAGCATCCCCGTCACCAACACCTCCGTCAACCCGGCCCGCAGCACGGGCGTGGCCCTGTACGTGGGCGACTGGGCGACAAGCCAGCTGTGGCTGTTCTGGCTGGCACCGATCATCGGCGCCTTGCTGGGCGCGCTGGCCTACCGCCTGATCGCCGGCGAAAAAGAGTAAGTTTGAAAATGTAAAAAAGCAGCCTGCGGGCTGCTTTTTTCGTTTACTCGGCGGCGCGCCACTCGCTCAAGTAGTGCTGCGGCGTGCGGCCCAGGATGCGGCGGAACATGGCGCTGAAGGCGCTGGGGCTGGCGTAGCCCAGCGCATAGGCGATGGCCGCCACGCCTTCGCCCCGGTCCAGGCGACAGAAGGCCTCGGCCAGGTGGACTTGCTGCAGCCATTGGCGGTAGTGCAAACCCGTTTCCTTGGGAAACAAGCGGATCAGGGTGCGCGCGCTGGCGCCCGCGTCCTGCGCCCAGTCCTCGATGCTGCGCCGGCTGCCGGGCGCAGCCATGATGGCCGAGCACACGGCCACCAGGCGCCGGTCGCGCGGCCAGGGGATGGCGAGTGGCACGGTATCGGCCGCCGCCAGTTCCGACAGGATCAGGTGCGCCAGCCAGTCGCCGCGCCCCGCCAGCGCATATTCGACCGGTTCGGCCAGCAGGGCCAGGATCAGCTCGCGCAACAGCCGGCTCACTTCCAGCACCTTGCAATCGTCGCCATATCGGGCCGCCACCTGCGCATCGATGTACACGGTGCGCATGCTCAGTTCGCTCAATATGTGGACTTCATGCACGATGCCCACGGGGATCAGCAGGGCGCGCCGCGGCGGCAACATCCACACGCCGTGCTCGGTGGACACGCGCATCACGCCTTCCGTCGCATACAGCAGTTGCGCCCGTACATGGCTGTGCGGCGCCGTATACTCGCCCGCCACGTATTGCCGCGACATGGTCGTCACGGGGCGCGGCACATGCTGGTAGTCGTGCGAGCTGGTGCTGCGGCTGAACGGCACGCCATCGGGGTGGGTCTGGACGAGTGGTTGGGTGTACATGCTGGTCGTTGGAGGGGCGCCTAGTTGTCACTTGGGCGACGATTATTGGAAGTTATCAGTTCAGTGACCATACTATACTGGCTTCTTTGCCGGGCTGCCTGCCGAGCCCGATTATTGCGGATGACACATGCACACAACCACAACTGCTCCAGCATTGGCCAAGTCCGTGCCGGCGGCGCCCTCGCTTCATAGTTCCCAACAACAATCCGGTCTGGCCATGCACATCCTTGGCGCCGTCGCCTTCGTGCATTTGCTCAATGACTTGATCCAGGCATTATTGCCGTCGATTTATCCGATGCTGAAAGCCGAGTTTTCACTCAGTTTTACCCAGGTCGGCCTCATTACCCTGACGTTCCAATGCACGGCCTCGCTGCTGCAACCCTGGATCGGCTTGTACACGGACCGCCGTCCGCTGCCGTTCCTGTTGCCCGTCGGCATGTGCTTTACCCTGGCCGGCGTGTTGATGCTGTCCGTCGTGTCGACCTTCCCGACCCTGCTGATCGCCGCTGGCCTGATCGGCGTCGGTTCCTCGACCTTCCACCCGGAAGCGTCGCGCGTGGCGCGCATGGCCTCGGGCGGGCGCTACGGCTTTGCCCAGTCCCTGTTCCAGGTGGGCGGCAACGTCGGTTCCGCCCTGGGCCCGTTGCTGGCGGCCGCCGTCATCGTCAACCGTGGTCACGGCAATGTCGCCTGGTTCAGCCTGCTTGCCGTGCTGGCCATCGGCGTGCTGTACAAGGTCAGCCATTGGTACAGCGGCCACCTGGCCAGCTTCAAGCCGAAGACGGGCGGCCTTGGACCGAACTTGTCGCGCAACAAGGTGATGGGCGCGCTGGGCGTGCTGGCCCTGCTGGTGTTCTCGAAGTACATCTACATGGCCAGCCTGTCGAGCTATTACACGTTCTACCTGATCGACAAATTCCACCTGTCGCTCGGCGATGCCCAGTTGTACCTGTTCCTCTTCCTCGCCGCCGTGGCGGCCGGCACCTTCATGGGCGGCCCCATCGGCGACCGCATCGGCCGCAAGCGCGTGATCTGGATTTCCATCCTGGGCGCGGCGCCATTTACCCTGCTGCTGCCTTACGTCGATCTGTTCTGGACGGCCGTGCTGACGGTGATCATCGGCTTCGTGATTTCATCCGCGTTTTCCGCCATCGTCGTCTTCGCGCAGGAACTGGTGCCGGGCAAGGTGGGCATGATCGCGGGGATTTTCTTTGGCCTGATGTTCGGCGTGTCGGGCATCGCGGCCGCCGCCATGGGCCACCTGGCCGACGTGGCGGGGATCGCCTATGTGTACAAAATCTGCTCCTACCTGCCGCTGCTGGGCATATTGACGGTGCTGCTGCCGCATATCGAGCAGGCGAAAAAATAGGCCGGCGTGGCGGGAGGGCTTGACGGCCCGCCCGCGCGCATGCGATATTGTCCCATGATCTCTTCCATCCTCCATCCAGTCCTTGCATACCGCGCCGCTGCTGCGCTGTGTCCGTGTACCTGGCTTCGCGAGGATGCGGCCCGGCGCCGTTAAACTTTTTACTCCTCATTCCGATGGCCACAGCGTTGAAAAACCTGTGGCCATTTTCTTTTTCCGCAATGCGCATGAAAGTCCCGCATGACACTACATTTGTACGACACGTATAGCCGCAGCCTGCGGCCCTTCGAGACCATCGCCCCGGGCAAGGCGGGCTTGTACGCCTGCGGTCCCACCGTCTACGACTACGCGCACATCGGCAACCTGCGCACCTATCTGTTCGTGGACGGCTTGCGCCGTGCGCTCGAGTTCAACGGCTTGCAGGTGCGCCACGTGATGAACATCACGGACGTGGGCCATCTGACGTCGGATGCGGACAGCGGCGACGACAAGATCGAGGCGCGCAGCGCCCGCAGCGGCAAGTCGGCCTGGGACATCGCCGCTGAATTCACGCGCGCGTTCGAGGGCGATCTGCGCCAGTTGAATATCCTGCCGCCCACCGTCTGGTGCCGCGCCACGGACCACATCGCCGAGCAGATCGCCTTCATCCTCGACCTGGAAGCGAAGGGCTATACCTACCGCACGGATGACGGCATCTATTTCGACACGACGCGCCAGGACAGTTATGGCAAACTGGCGCGCCTGAACCGCGACGGCCTGCAGGCGGGCAAAAGGGTGGACCTGGGCGAAAAGCGCGACATCTGCGACTTCGCGCTGTGGAAGTTCAGCGGCGTGCCTGGACAGCGGCAAATGGAGTGGGACAGCCCGTGGGGCCTGGGTTTCCCCGGCTGGCATATCGAGTGCTCGGCCATGGCGGAAAAGCACCTGGGTGCGTACTTCGACATCCATTGCGGCGGCGAGGACCACGTGGCCGTCCACCACAGCAACGAGATCGCGCAAACGGAAGCGCGCCACGGCACGCGCCTGGCCAACTTCTGGCTGCACGGCGCCTTCCTGAAAACACAGGATGCGAAGATGTCGAAATCGTCGGGCGACTTTTTACGCTTGCAAAGCCTGGTGGAGCAGGGCGTCGATCCGCTGGCCTACCGCTACCTGTGCCTGGGCGCCCATTACCGCAGCAGCCTCAATTTCACGGACGAAGCGTTGCGCGCCGCCGCCAGCGGTCTGGCGCGCCTGCGCGTCAGCGCGCATGGCCTTGGTGAAGCGCAGGGTGAGGCCGCTCCTGATCCCGCATGGCTGGCGCGCTTTGCGGCGCAGGTCAACGATGACCTGAACTTTCCGCGCGCCGTGGCCGTGGCCTGGGAACTGCTGAAAAGCGAGCTGCCGGACGCCGTAAAGAAAGCTACGATTGCCCGCTTCGATGCTGCCCTGGGGCTCGACCTGCTGGCCTGGCGGCCGGCGCAGGTGGCTGTGCCGCAGCCGGTGCAGGCGTGGATGGCGGAACGGGCCGTCGCCCGCGCGCAGCGCCAGTGGGCCGAGGCGGATCGCCTGCGCGAATTGGCGCGCGCGGCCGGCTATGACATCGACGATACGCCGCAGGGGCAACAGGCGCGGTCTTTGTGAAGATGTCCGGCATAATGGCCGCATGATGACACTGGAGATGCCGTGAAGCGCCGTTTGCTGCTACTGAGTTGTTGCCTTGCTTTTTCTGCCGCGCAGGCGGCCAGCGAATGCCCGGGCTTTCCCGCGCTGGCCACATCGGGCGAGGCGTTGCTGGCGCAAGTGCGCGCGCTGCCACCCGTCGGCATCGACCGCGAACGGCAGGCGTGCGCGCCGGCGACCGTCATCGATTTCGCCTACAGCGGCGGGGTGCTGTGCAGTTTTGGCGCGGGCAAGGAAGCTGTGGAGGCGGCGACATCCGCCGTCACGCGCCTGGCCGACGGCGGTGAGCTGGTCGAATACCTGTATCTGTTCCCGTATGCGCCAGCCACGCACGTGCGTTTGCTGGCGCTGCTGGCCGCCCGTTTCACGCCGGTCGACAGGGCGGCCTGGCCCGCCTTCCTGCAGGGGACGAGGCCGGGCAAGGAAACCACGGCCCTGTTCACGCATGATGGCTTTTATATTTCGCTGGGCAAGCCCACCGAAGGCGCTCCTGCCGAATGGTATTCGAATGTGATCTTTGAAAAGATCGACAAGCCTGCTCTGGGCGTGCGCAAGGTCTGCAAGGAAGCTCGCGATGGCTGAAGCGGATGCCTTTCCGGCCGCACTGGCCGGCACGGTGGCGCAGCTGTTGCCTGCGCTGGGGAGCAATCACGCGCCCCCGCCATTTGCCGTGCGCCAGGATGGACAGGTCTTGCAGATCCCGACACGCACGTATTACGACAGCGAGCGGCTGCTGGCCTGTACGCGGCTGGCCGGCGACGCGGGCGTGATCGCCCTGTGCCTGGGCGCGCGCCACCACGATGGCCACGTGCGCGAAGCGTGTTTGAGGCAGTTGCTGCTGCAGGAGCGGGCGTGGACGGTGCCGTTTGTCGTGCACCTGTGCGGCGAATACGTGCTGGAGATTATCGAGGTAATTGGCGCGGTGCTGCCGGCCTGGAATGCGGCGACGCTGGCGCGCTATTTGGGGGAGAACCCCGCGTATGTGGACACGCTGGAGCGGCGCACGATCAGCTACTGGAGCTGCTACTACCGCGAACAATATCCCGTGTGGGGCGACTATCCGGGACGCAGGACCATGGCGGCCCTGCGTGCATTGCAGCAGCTTACGCTTCGATAAAGCGCATCTTGAAGCTGCGGCCCTTGATGTTGCCGAAGTCGCGGCCCAGGGTATTGCCCGCGTTCAGGCGCTTGAAGGCCGCTTCGGCCACCTTGCGGTCCAGCGCCACGTAGGTCATGAACTCGAACACGTTGATCTTGCCCACCTGCTCCTTGGTGAGGCCCGCGTCGCCCGTCAGCGCGCCCAGCAAGTCGCCCGGACGCAGCTTGTCCTTCTTGCCGCCCATGATGCACAGGGTGACCATCGGCGCCGGCAGCGCCTCCATGCCGTCATCTTCCGCCAGTTCCTTCAGGTCGTGCCATTCGGCGGCGCTGTTCTGGTATTGCTCGATCAGCTTGACCCATTTTTTCTCGTTCGGCGCGCACAGCGAGAGGGCCAGGCCCTTCTTGCTGCCGCGGCCCGTGCGGCCGATGCGGTGGATGTGCACTTCCGTGTCCTTCGACACATCGACGTTGATCACGGCGCCCAGGTCGGAAATATCGAGGCCGCGCGCGGCGACGTCGGTGGCCACCAGCACGGAGCAGCTGCGGTTGGCGAACAGCACCAGGATTTCATCGCGCTCGCGCTGTTCCAGCTCGCCGTACAGGGCCAGCGCGGAAAAGCCTTGCTGGCGCAGTTCGTCGGCCAGTTCGCGGCAATGCACCTTGGTGTTGCAGAAGGCGAGGGTCGATTCCGGCTTGAAGTACTTGAGCAGCTTGCCGACGGCGCTATTGCGCTCGTCGAAGCCGATCTCATAGAAGCGCTGCTCGATCTTGTCGTTGTCGTGCTGCGCCTCGACCGTTACTTCCAGCGGATTGACGAGGAACGACGCCGTGGCGCGGCGGATGTCTTCCGGATACGTGGCCGAGAACAGCAAGGTCTGGCGGCGCGCCGGGCAGGCGCTGACGATGCCGGCGATTTCCTCGTAAAAGCCCATGTCCGTCATACGGTCCGCTTCATCGAGCACCAGGGTTTGCACGTGATTCAGGTTGATGGTGCCGCGGCCCAGGTGGTCGCGCAAACGGCCCGGCGTGCCGACGACGATGTGGGCGCCGTGCTCCAGCGAGGCGATTTGCGGGCGCATCGGCGCGCCGCCGGTCAGGGTCAGGATCTTGATGTTGCCGGCCGCGCGGGCCAGGCGGCGCAGCTCATTGGCCACCTGGTCTGCCAGTTCGCGCGTGGGGCACAGCACCAGGCCCTGCACGGCGAACCAGGCCGGATTGAGCTTGTGCAGGATGCCGATGCCGAAGGCGGCCGTCTTGCCGCTGCCCGTTTTCGCCTGGGCGATCAGGTCGCGGCCATCGAGCACCGCCGGCAGGCTTTGCGCCTGGATGGTGGTCATCTCGTGGTAGCCGAGCGAATCCAGGTTGGCCAAAAAGGCGGGCGTCAGCGGCAGGCTGGAAAAAGAAGTGGTGGCGGAGGTGGTGTTCATAGGGGCGTAGCCGGTAAAAAGCGGGTGGATGGGCACAGTCTACAGGCGATTTACGCCCTTGTGCGGATGGTGATGAAGCCGGCGGCAAACGGCCGCCCGCGTTGGAAAATCAGGTATCGGGGGCCCAGATGGGCAAGCCGGTGAGATCGAGTCCGGCGTCGCGCGTCCACACGGGCAAGCCCGTGGCGTCGGTCGGCTCCAGCAACTCGAGCTGCACCTGCTTCAAAGCCACCTTGCGCGCGCGCGGGCGGCGCTGCGGTTCAGGCGCCGGCTCTGGCGCCTCGGGCGCTGGCGGCGGGCCGAAACCGGGCAGGTCGATGGTGGCGTTGTCTTTTTTATCTCTCATTTGCTAACCTCTGTCCCTGGCTTGCGAAAGCCAGGGGGCGGGCAAGATGCTGTCCGCCTATGTCTATACGCTTTAACTTCATCCACAAAACAAAAGCCCGGCTACTGGAGTCGGGCTCATTGTTGGGACAAGCTGCAGGAAAACTTCTCCTGCGGATTTAAGTGCGGCACGCAGTGTATCACAGGCGTGCCGCATTGTGGGTGGCTTAGCGGAAGCTCAGAGCGCCAGTAAGGTCGCCCGGCGGCAGCGCGCCGCGCGATGCAAACGCATCGTTGCGCACTTTCAAGCCTTCGAGCAGGGGCAGGTCGTGCAGGCGCGTGATCAGGCGCAGGATCGACGTTGTGTCATAAAAACTGTGGTCGACGGCGCCTTTCTTCGCGTACGGCGAGACGACGATGGCGGGAATGCGCGTGCCCGGACCCCAGCGGTCGCCTTTCGGCGGCGCCACGTGATCCCACCAGCCGCCGTTTTCGTCAAACGTGATCACGACGATCATGTCCTTCCACTGCGGCGATTCCTTCAAGTGCTGGATGACGTTGGCCACGTGCTGGTCGCCCGATTCGATATCGGAATAGCCCGCGTGCAGGTTCAGATTGCCCTGCGGCTTGTAGAAGGTCACGGCCGGCAGCTTGCCCGCCACGGCGGCGGCGAGGAATTTGTTCGAAATCGGGCTGTCGCCCGTGCCGCCGTCGCGCAGATGCTCGGCGCGCGCGGCGGTGCCAGGGGCGAACTGCTTGAAGTAGTTCAGCGGCTGGTGGTGGAACTGGAAGTTCGGCTTGCTGCCGCCGCCTTTTTGGTCGAGCGCCGCTTGCCAGCCGCCGCCATACCACGCCCAGCTGACGCCCTTGCGCGACAGCAGGTCGCCGATGGTGTCATACGTTTGCGGCGGCAGGGTGTTCGCGTCGGCCGGGTCGGCATGCAGCGGGTCGCCGTCAAAGGCGGGGCGGATGTAGCTCGGTTGATATGGCGGGGCCATGGTGTTGACGGCATAGCCATCCGGCGTCAGGGCGCCGTCATTGACGTATTTCGGCTTGCCGTCCAGCGCGGAGGCGGGGCAGTCGGGCGAGATCGCCAGGCGCACGCCTTGCGGGCCGTCGGACAGCACGGCGATCTTTTTCTTTGCCGCCGTATCAAGCGCGTTGAAGTATTCGTTCGGACGGCCCGTCACGAGGAACTGGTGGTTCATGTAGGAGCCGCCGAAGGCCGCCATGAAGAAGTTGTCGCACAGCGTGTACTGCTCGGCGATCTGCCACAGGTTCAGGTTTTTCGACGTCTCGCCGTAGTGGCCCATCACCAGGCCGCCGCTGTCGGCCCACGCGGCAAAGCCGTCGTTCTTGCCGCCGTTGATCTGCATCTGGTTGTTATAGAAGCGGTGCACGAGGTCGCGCGTGATGATGCTCTCGGGCAGGGGCTTGCCGGCCGCGTCGCTCAATTTGTAGGGGGCGTTGGGCAGGCCGGAAATCTGGTCTTCCTTGATCAGGTAATCGGTGCCGCCGATATTTTGCTGGTTCGGTACGAGGCCGCCCCAGATTTTCGGCAGGGTGGCCAGCGGCTTGCCGTCGCGGTCCAGCTGCTGCGCCTGTTCAGCCGTGACTGCGGACAGGGGCGCGCTGGTGCCGGGGAAGTTGGCGAACAGGTTGTTGAAGCTGCGGTTTTCCAGGTAGATCACGACCACGTTCTTGACGTGCGCCTTGAGTTTCGCGTCGAGCGAACCCTTGGCGATGGTTTTTTTGGCGGGCGCGGCATCGGCCAGCGCCGGCAGGCTGGCGGCCAGGCCGACTGCGGAAGCAGCCTGGAAAATGCGCCGGCGCGAGGGATTGGCGGGTTGGTCGGCCGGATCGGCTGGCAGGGCGGGGGCGAGGTCCTTCACACATTCTCCTTGGGTGTCTCTATGGGCACGGGCGTTGGCGGCAATGGCCGGCAACGCCCGTGAAGCGGGAAAATTGTATCACCGGCCCTGCGCCCCTGTGAACTATTCAGCCCAGCTCTGGCCCTAGAACTGGTAGCGAACCTTCAACGCCACCTTGCGCGCCGGGCCATACATGCCCGAGTACCACCAGTCCGACACGGAAGCCGTGTACTGCTTGTCGAACAGGTTGGCCACGTTGACGGTGGCCGACAGCTTGTCGTTGACGTCGTAGCGCGCCATCAGGCTGGCCACTGAGTACGCCTTCTGTTCCCAGTGCATGGTGCTGTTGATCTGCCACGCGTCGATGTCCGAATACACGCGGCTTTGCCAGTTCACGCCGCCGCCCACCGTCAGGCGATTGAGGTCGCCGGGCAGGCGGTAAGTCGTCCACAGTTTCACCAGGTGGCGCGGGAAGGTGGTCAGGATGGCCTTGCCGGCATTGTTTTCCGTCTGGCTGTACGACCACGATGCCGAAATATTCCAGTCCGGCGTGATGGCGCCCGTCGCTTCCACGTCCACGCCCTGGGTCTTGGCGCCCTTGATGGCGCGGTTGGCAGGATTGTTCGTGCCAGGCACGGTGTAGCCGGGGTCCGATTCGGACAGATTGCTCTGGCGGATCTGGTACAGCGCGGCAGAGGTGTTCAGGCGGCCATCGAGCCAGCCGCTCTTGATGCCTGCCTCAAAGGTCTTGCCCTCGCGCGGCGCCAGCAGCTTGCCGTAGCGGTCTTGCGATGCTTGCGGCTGGTAGATGGTGGAGTAGCTGGCGTAGGCGCTGTGCGTGCCGTCGATGTCGAATACGAGGCCGCCATACGGCGTGAAGACACGGCTCTCCGAGGCGGGGGACGCGCTGTAAAAATTCACGGACGGCGCGTCCGAGATGTAGTTCTCGCTGTAGCGCAGCACCTTGGCGCCGGCGATCAGTTTCAGGCGTTCGGAGAGGTTGAAGCGGCTGGCCGCGTAGGCGCTGGCCTGGCGGCGCGTGCTGTCGTAGATGACGGTGGTGCCGCCAAACACGGGCGTTGCCGTGCGATTCCAGCGGTACAGGTTGACGGGCGTGTTTTCGACGCCCCGGTCGAAACGGCCATCGGTCGTGCTTTGAAATTCGCTGTAGTCCATGCCCAGCACCAGCTCGTGCTGGCGGCCGAATGCGCTGAACGGCCCGCGCACATTGACGTCCACGCTGTTGACCTGAAGCTGGTAGTCGCGGTAGTCGGCGTTCAAGCTCAGGCCATCGCCCGTGGCCTGGTCGGGAAAGCCGCCACTCACGCTCAGGTAGACGGCGCGTTCTTCCTGCGACGATTGCACGCGGTTGGCCGAGATTTTCAGTTTCCAGTCGTTGGCCAGCGCGTGCTCCACGGTGGCGAAGAGGTCGGTCGAATTGGTGTCGAAGCGATTCGACTTGGCGGCCGGGCTGAAAGAGCGCGGCAGGTCCGTCATGACGCCATTGCTGTAGAACAGGGGGAAGCCCAGGTAGGACAAGGATCCGTTCGAGCGCTTGCGCTGGTGCGTGACGCCGGCCGTCAGCTTCGTGTCGCGTGACAGGTCCGCTTCGACCACGCCATAGACCACTTTCTTGTCGCGGCTGTAGTCGTCGATAATGCTGTCGCCTTCTTCGTACACCGTCACCAGGCGGCCGCGCACGCTGCCAGTCTCGTTCAGCGGACCCGAGACGTCGGCCATGGCGCGCCGCTCATCGTAGGAAGCCAGCTCGCCCTCGACGGAGGCCTGGAACTGCGCCGTCGGCTTCTTGCGCACCATGTTGATGGCGCCCGACGCGTCGCCCGCGCCCGTCATCAGGCCCGAGGCGCCGCGCAGCACTTCGATGCGGTCGTACAGCGCCATGTCGGCCAGGCTTTGCGACGGTATCGCATTGAGGCCCAGGTTTTCCGAATGCGTACTGACGCCATCGAGCTGGTAATTGGTGATCGAATAGCCGCGCGAAGTAAATCCCGTGCGTTCGCTGCCCAGCGAGAACAGCGTGATGCCCGGCGTCTGTGCCATCACTTGCGCGATCGTGTTCAAGCCCTGGTCCTGCATGCGCTGCTGCGTGATGACGCTGACCGACTGCGGCGTTTCCCTGATCGACAGGCCCAGCGGCGTGGCCGTGGCGATCGGCAGGGTGGAGACATACGCGCCCGAGCCTTCCGTCGCATCCTGCTGCGCCTTGACCGACACTTCCGGCATCATCGCCATCGCCATCGCCATCGCTTCGCCACTCGCCGCCGCATCGGCCGGGCGCAGCACATAACTGCCGTTGGCGCTGCGTTCGGCCTTGAGGCCCGTGCCGCGCAGCACGCCGTTCAGGGCGGCCAGCACGCCGTGGCGGCCGCTCAAGCCGGCCGACGTCTTGCCGCGCGTCTGCTCGGGCGTGAAACTGAGGATGACACGCGACTGGCTGGCGACCTGGCGCAGCGCGGTGGCCAAGTCGCCGGCGGGCACCTGAAAGTCGAGCGTGGCAGTGGCCGCCGCCGCGCTTTCCTGCGCCAGGGCTGGCGCCTGGACGTTCAGCAGCAGGGCCGAACCGATGAAGACGAGTTGGATGGCATGTGCCATGCACGTGCGCGATGGGCGCGGCCGGGACCGGGAGGACATAACTGGAGACATGGTTACCTTGTGGTGTAGTCGTCAAAAAGAACGTTGCCTACACAGGTCACGCGAGAATCGGAAGCGGGTACTTTTTTTTCGTTGGACTCAAAATAAACTTCAGCGCCGCTGGCGCGCTTCCACTTGCACCCAGTAGCGCGTGCGCAGGCGCACGTCCACCGGCAGCGAGTCGGGCAGCGACAGCAGCACGGCGTCCAGGTCGGCGAGCGGAAAGACGCCGGATATGCGCAGGCCGGCGATGGCGTCGTCGCAGCCCAGCAAGCCGTGGCGGTAACGGCTCAGTTCATCTAGGAAGTCGCGCAGCGGCATGGCGTCGGCCAGCAGCAAGCCCTGGCGCCAGGCCCAGACATCGGGTGAGACGGCGTGCGCGGGCAAGGTATTCTGCGCCGTCATGCCGCCGCGCTGGCCCGCGCGGATCACCGGGTTGGCGTCGCCATGGCGCGGCAGCAGCCGGACGGCGCCTTCCTCGACGGCGACCAGCGTGCTGCCATCGGCCTGGCGCACCGAGTAGCGCGTGCCCAGCGCCTGCGCGTGGCCTTGCGCCGTTTCGACGAGGAAGGGGCGGTAGGGCATGCCCGTTTCTCGGGCGGTGGCGATGAACACTTCGCCATGCACCAGTTGCAGCAGGCGCTGCGTGCCCGTGTAGCGGATGTTGACGGCGCTGCCGCTGTTCAGGTGCAGACGGCTGCCGTCGGGCAGGGTCAGCTCGCGGCGTTCGCCCACGCCGGTGGACAGGTCGGCCAGCGCGGCGCGGGCAAATCCGGGTGCGTATTCCGAGCGCGCGCCGAACCAGCCCGTGACGCCGATGGTGGCTGCCCATGCCAGCAATTGCAGGCTGCGGCGGCGCGAGGTAGGCGAGGCAGGGCGGGAGCGTTGTGTCAACGCCTTGCGGCTGGCCTGCGCATCGAGTTCGCGCAAGCCGCCGCTGGCGCTTTCAATGTGTTTCCACGCCCGCTCATGGTCGGGGTGCGCCTGGCGCCACTCGTGCCAGGCCGTTTTTTCCGCCGGCGTCGTTTCGCCGCTCATCAGGGTGGCCAGCCATTCGGCTGCCTGCATGGCGATGGCCAGGTCGATGGGCTGGCCCTGTGCGTAGACGGTGGCGCCGCGCATGTCAGGAAGCGGCAAAATCGGGCACGGCAAAAAAGCACAGCAGGTTGGCCTTGCTCAGGTATTTTTTGACGGAATGCGTGGTGGTGCCCAGTTCGGCGGCGATCTCGGCGTAGGTCATGCCGTCCAGGTGGGCCAGCAGGAAAGCGGCCTTGGCCTTGGCGGACAGCTGGTCCAGCGCGCGGTCGACCAGCTGCAGCGATTCGAGCAGGATGGACATCGCTTCCGGCGACGGCGTGCTCGCTTGCGGCTGGTGCAGCAGGGCGTCGAGGTAAGCCCGTTCGAGCTCTTCGCGCCGGCAGTGGTTGGCCAGCAGGCGCTTGGCGATGGTGGCCAGGAAGGGGCGCGGCTGCAAGATTCCGGCACTGCTGCGCGCGACGAAAATCTTGATGAAGGTATCTTGCGCCAGATCGCTGGCCAGCCCCGCATCGTGCAGGCGGCGCTTCAGCCAGTGCAGCAGCCACGAGTGGTGCTCGGCATACAGGGCCTGGAAATCGGACGATGAGGAAGGGGCGGACAGCATGCGGACGGGATCGGATAGCTTAATCTAAATGAGAATTGTTCTCATAATAGCGCAGCGGCGCACGCTAGGCAATCAGGAAAGCGCGGCGTTGCTGAAATGCGACTGCGCGTCCGGGTCACGCGTGGCGCCGGATTTGCGCTGCCGCACGGCAGATGTAAAAGTTTCCTTGGCGCAAGCTTTCATGTGAGAAAATGCGCGCTGTCGATGTGGTGCGGAGCGGAGCGAAAAATGATGTGGATGGTTGGCGGTGCCCTGGTTCTATTGGTCGCCAGATTTGTATGGCTGGCCTATTTTCATCGGGTCAACGCGATGTCGCGCCAGGCGGAATTGATGAACTGGCTCGATATCGGCCGGGTGTCGAATGCCGATGGCGGCAAGGATATTTTGTTGGCCAGAAACGAGCGCGGTGCCCGGATCGACTGGCGCACTGGCGAAGTCTGGCTGATGAATCCCAAGGTGGCCGAGCCGTTTGCCGACTTTCTCGCCGTCGAGCGTTGGCTGACGTTGCGCGACATGGCGCCTGTCGCCAAGCCGGCCGCAGCCGAGCCCGCACCCGCAGAGCCGGAAGCGGAAGCCGCGCCGGATGCCGGGCCCGTGCGCGACACCTTGCCGGCCTTCCAGCAAAAGGTCGATGCCTGCCTGGCCAAGGCGGAAGGGGGGCAGGAATTGCTGGAAACCAAGCAGGCGTTCGAGGCGGGCAGCGAACCCTATCTCGAGGCGTCGACTGAGTTGAGCAAGACGGCGCTCGAACTCGAAGTGTCGCCAGCCATGGTGGCCACGTTTCATATCAGCGCGTTCGCCGCCCTGGCCGAAACGGCGGGCGCCGACAAGCTGGAGCGCGTGGCGGCCAGCCTGCACGCGGCGGCCAGACAGATCAGGGCCAGCGTCGCCGTGTAAAACGTGGGCCAGACCCGGAATGAAAAAACCGCTGATGCCCTTGCAGGTATCAGCGGTTTTTATGTGTTGGTTGCGGGGACAGGATTTGAACCTGTGACCTTCGGGTTATGAGCCCGACGAGCTGCCAGACTGCTCCACCCCGCAGACGAATTATAACCGAGTTTGTTGCATTGCGAAAGAGCGGATTGATACGAAAGGCATTTGGCTTGCAGGAGGGCGTTGGACATGCTGCGCCGCAATGGAAAAAGCCGCTGATCCCTTTGCAAGAATCAGCGGCTTTTTATATATCTGGTTGCGGGGACAGGATTTGAACCTGTGACCTTCGGGTTATGAGCCCGACGAGCTGCCAGACTGCTCCACCCCGCAGGCGAATTATAGCGGGGTTTGCTGCAATGCGCAATGGCCGGGTTTCAGACCCTCGATTACGCCGCCGCCAGGCGCCACAGCGAGGTGACTTCCTTCGAACGGGCCGCATGCAGGCTGTCGGTGGCGTCCTGTGCGCGCGGGTGCGTGGGCTTCACATCCAGGCGGTCGATGACTTTCAAGCCCGCCTGTTCTATCCATTCCAGCAATTGTGCGCGCGGGCGCAAGCCCAGGTGCTCGGCCAGGTCCGACAGAATCAGCCAGCCTTCGCCGTTTGGCTCCAGATGCTCGGCCAGGCCGGCGAGGAAGCCGCGCAGCATGCGGCTGTCCGGATCGTAGACGGCGTATTCGATCGGCGAGCTTGGACGGGCCGGCAGCCATGGCGGATTGCACACGACGAGCGGCGCGCGGCCCGCAGGGAACAAATCGGCCTGCACCACCTCGACCTTGTCGGCCACATCGAGGCGGGCCAGGTTTTCGCGCGCGCAGGACAGGGCGCGCGGGTCCTGGTCGGTGGCGACGATGCGGGCGACGCCGCGCTTCGCCAGCACGGCGGCCAGCACGCCCGTACCGGTGCCGATGTCGAAGGCCAGGCTGGCGCGCGCGGGCAGGGGCGCTTCCGCCACCAGGCCCACGTATTCGCCGCGGATCGGCGCGAACACGCCATAGTGCGGGTGGATGCGCTGGCCGAGGGCCGGCAGTTCCACGCCCGTGCGGCGCCATTCGTGCGCGCCGATCAAGCCCAGCAGCTCGCGCAGCGAGGCGACGAACGGCTCTTCGCCGCGGCCATACGCTTCATTGCACGCCAGTTTTACGTCCGGCGCGCGGCGCAGCGGGATCGTGTAGTCGGCATCGAAGGGTAGCAGCAGCATGGCCAGGGTGCGGGCGCGTTGCGACTGGGCCTGGCGGTGCAAATGGAAGGCTTCCGTGGCGGACGGTTCCGGCTTGGCCAATTTGGCGGCCTTGGCCTTCTTGCTCGGTTTGTCGTTCTTGTGGTCGGCGCGCCGCGCCAGCGCCTGCAGCAGCTGGCGCGCGTTCTGGAAGTCGCCGCGCCACAGCATGGCCGTGCCTTCGCAGGCCAGGCGGTAAGCCTGGTCGGCCGTCGTGCGGTCATCGGCGATGACGACGCGCTTGGGCGGCGGCATGCCGCTTTCCGAGCGCCAGCGGGCCGCGTGTTCGGCGCCGTTTTCGCTCCAGTGGATCTGCGGATGAACGGTAGGTGAAGAGGTGTCGGACATGGGATTCAATCGATAGAAGGGGGCGCGCGGCATGGTCGCCTGCGCAGGCCGTCTTCCATTATACGTTGCTGGCCGTGCCGTCTGTGCTGCCGGCGCTGTCCGTGCCATAGGCGAGCGCCAGCGCGCGGGTGCGCGCCTGCTCTTCCGGCGTGGCTTCCACGGTTTTCTTGCCGGCGTCGGTCACCGCGTCCTGCTGCACCAGTTTGAGCAAGCGCAAGCTCAGGCTGCCCGCCAGGTCGCCATCGTTGCCGCTGGCGTTGGCGCCGTCGGACAGGCCCTGATAGAGATTGCTTTGCAATTGCTGGCCCAGCAGCTTGAACAGGTCGTGCAGGTTGCCGGCGAAATGTGTGTCGGGCAATTCTCTGACGGGCAGGCTTGCGTCTTCGGCAGAGCTAGCCTCTTCAGATGCCTCTTGCGTTTGCTCAAGGACGCCCGCGCTGATGTTCGATTGATATTGCACTTCCACTTCGAAGTCGAAGGTCTGGCCATCGGCCGTCGTGATCTTGCCCTTGCCGATGAAGTGCGCGTTTTCATCGAGGCTGAAGGCGGCCGCGCGGCTGCTGCCGCTGGTGCCCGAGACGCTGGCGCTGCCGCTGCTGAAACTGGCTCCCGCCTGCAGGTCGACGGAATCGAAGGCAACGGTGGCGCCGTCGCTGAACAGCTGGCGCGTCATGTTGCTCAAAAAATCCTGCGCCACGTCAACGGTGGCGTTGCCCAGCGCATCAGTGCGTTGCGAGAGCCCCTTGGCCGACAGGTCCAGGCCATTTTTCGACAGCGCCACCACGTCTTGCGCCGTGCGCTGCATCAGGGGCGAAGCCGCCAGCCCCGTGGCGCCGCCGCCCGTGCGGGACGGCTGCTGGCCAGCCAGCGTATTCGGGGCGGGTTGACGGCTGGCGAGGGCGGGTAGCTGGGACATGGCGGTTTCTCAATGAGCGAAGTACCGTTATTAACGGCGTTCTACGCCCATTCTTTAACCATTAGTGGTGGTGCGACCAGCTACCGTCCGCCGACTCCAGGTAGGACTTGACGGCATCGGCCTGGCCCGTGGCGTGGCGCTTGAGTTCGCCGCATGCGCAAATGCCCTGGTATGGCTGGATATGCGAGCAGGCGGAGACTTTTTGCAGGTAGACCTGCATGGATTTGTGACATTTTACGCACTTGAAGGTGAGGCTGCGGGCGGCTTTCATGGGTTTCCTTGAACTGTTGCGGGGCGTAGGCGGTGCCTGCGCGAAGGCGGCGATTTTAACGCACTCCGGCCATCGTTACACGTTGTTGCAACTGCGCCACGCTGAAGTCAACTGAATCCTGTCTATCACGTTGAGACACTACGGAGGCCATCTGGCATCCATTGACGAGGTAGCACAATGGACAAGCATGACAAGGAAAAGCCTGCACAGCCCGCCAAGGAGCTGGTCAGGAAGTGGCTGAAAGCGGAGCTGGAACAGCGCCGGCCGCCGCCCGACCCCGAGCAGATCCGCCGCGAACTGGGTTGGGATATGCTCAGATTGTGCCGGGAGCCGGCCAGCCGCTAGCGACCTAACGCACCGTCACCACGCTCTTGCCGCCGGAGCCCGGCTGCACGAGGATGCGGGTGGCGATGCGTTCCGTCATTTCCTGTACGTGCGAGATGACGCCCACCTTGCGGCCCATCGCTTGCAAGCCGTCGAGCGCATCCATGGCTACGCGCAGGGTTTCCGTGTCCAGGCTGCCGAAGCCCTCGTCGATGAACAGCGATTCCACGCGCACGCGGTTCGATGACAGCGAGGCCAGGCCCAGCGCCAGGGCCAGCGAGACGAGGAACGATTCGCCGCCCGACAGCGAGTGCACGGAGCGCAGCTCGCCGCCCATGTCCTGGTCGCGCACCATCAGGCCCAGCGACGGATTGTTCGGGTTGTCGATGCGTTCGAGCTGGTAGCGGCGCGCCAGGTGGTTCAGGTGCGCGTTGGCATAGCCGAGCAGCACTTCCAAGGTGAATTGCTGCGCGTAGTTACGGAATTTCTTGCCGTCGGCCGAGCCGATCAGTTCATTCAGGCTGGCCCAGCGCCGCTCGATGACGGCTTGCGCCTCGATCTGCGCCAGCATCGCTTGCGCGCTGTGGCGCCGTGCGTCGTCCTGCGCGATGGCCAGGCGCAAGCGCGTCGCTTCCTCGTTGGCTGCCTGGCGTTCCAGCGCCAGTGCATCGAGCGCGGCCTGCAGCGCCGCCACGTCCATTTCCAGCGCCTGCGGCGGCTGCTGCACATGCATCGCCAACTGCCGCCGGCGTTCGGCCAGCACGGAGACGGCCGCCGTGTGGCGGTCGGCGAGCACTTGCAGGGCGTCGCGTTCGGCGCGCATGGCGTCCGGCGTGATGGCCAGGCGCGCGCGCAGCTCGTCAAGCGTGGCGGGTGCGTGACCAGGGTGGGCATCCTGGAACTGGCGCAGCCAGCCGTGCAGGGCGGCGGTGGCGCCGTGTTCCTGCTCGCGCAGGGCGTCCAGGCGCTGCGACAGCTGCGCGCACGCTTCGTCCAGGCGCGTGCGCTGCTGGCTGGCCGACTGCGCCGCCGTTTGCTGCTGCGCCAGCTGTTCTTTGGCCTGCGCGATGGCATCCGCCAGCGCGCGTTCGACCTCGGCCGCGCTTTGGCCCTGCCATAGCGCGTTGCGCTGCGCTTGCAGCGCCGTGCGCCGTTTGTCGGCGGCGGCAAAGGCGGCGTGGGCTTCCTGCGCCGTGTGCTGTGCCTTGCCGGCGGCCAGCAGCGCCGCTTCCAGTTGCGCGGCCAGGGTCGCCAGCGCGTGGCCGCGGTTGTCCTGGTCCGCCTGCTGTTTCAGCCATTGCCGGCTTTCCGATTCACGCGCCGCACGGAATGCGGCCGGACCGGCACGCCAGCCCTCTTTCCAGCCTTCGGCGCCGTCGGCGTCGGCAAAGGCGCCATCGAGCTGCGCCAGCAGGGTATCGAGCGCGGCGCGCGCCGTCTCGCCCTTGTCTGCATTGCCCGCTTGCTGCGCCTGCAGCTGGGCCAGTCGCGCTTGCGCCTCGGCGACGGCGCTTGTGCAGCGCGCGTGGTCGCTGGACGCCAGGTCGAGCGCCGCCTGCGCCTGCTCGCGCAGTGTACTGGCCTGCCGCAGCGCCGTTTCCTGCTGCGCCAGCGCCTGCAAGCCTGCCGCATTGGCCGCCAGTTGCTGCGTGAACCAGTCCGCGCGCTCGTCTTCCGGCGGCAGCTGCAGGGTGTCCGCATGCGGCTGCCATTGCGCATTCAGGCCGTCAATGATGGACGGCAGTGCAGATAGTTCTTCCGCCGTTTGCGCCTGTTCGCGCAAATGGGCGGCCAGCGCCACCTTGTGCGTGGCCAGCCGTTCCAGATTGCCGCGCGCCTGCGTGCGGCAATCCAGCACCTCATCCTGCAAGCTGGCCAGCATCGCCTGCAAGGCGTGATCGGCGTGGCTGTACGGGTGTTCCAGCGCGCCGCAGACGGGGCAGGGCTGCTCGTCCTGCAAGTTCGCCCGCAGCTGCTCGACGCTGGCCGCGCATGCCACTTCGGCACCCTTCAAGGATTTTTCCGCCTGCGCCAGGCGCGCTTCCAGCAGCGCCGTTTGCGCCGCTTCCGCCGCCAGTGCCGTGCTTTCCGTTTGCGCGGCCTGCGCCAGCTGGGCCGCCTTCGCTTGCCAGTGCGCCAGCGCCTGCCGCTGGCGTGCCAGTTCGCTCCAGGTTTTTTCCGCGCTGGTCAAGATGCGCGCGTGCGCCTCCAACTGGCCGCGCTGTTCCTGCAGCCCCTGGCCGTCGATGGCTTGCATCGCCGCCAGCGCCTCGCGCCGTTCGGCATCGCGCAGCGCCAGCGCGGCAGCGGCGCTGGCCAGCGCATCTTGCGCCGCCTGCGTTGTGTCAAGGGCCTGGCGCACCTGCCGTGCCGATTCGGCCATGCTGGCGTCGGCCGCATCGGCTTGCGCGGCCGCTTGTCCGGCCTGGGCAAACAATTGATCCCACAATTGCCACGATTGCGCCAGCGCCTGCCACTGCTGGTGCGATGCCAGCCACTGGCGGCCCGCTTCCTGTTCCGCCTGCGCGGCTTGCTGGCGCTGCTGCAGCGCGTGCAGCGCGGCGCGCGCCGCCTCGTTGGCCTGGTCGGCGGCCAGGGCGCCATCTTGCGCCTGGCGGTGCGCGGGCAAGTGTGCCGCAATGCCGGCGTCGAGCGCCTTGGCCTGGTCGAGCAGGGGCGCCGCATCGTGTTGCGCCGCTTCCCTGGCCTGCAAGGCCGCTGCCGCCAGTTGTACGGCCTGCGCCAGTTGCGCTTCGCTGGCGACGGCCTGCGCCGCCTGCGCGCGCGACGCTTCCAGCGTGGCGGCGGTGCTGGCGATGTCGTTCGCCAGGCGCGCCACGTCGTCGATCAGGGGGCGCGCCGGCTGCAGCAATTCCCACTGCGCCAGCGCCGCGCGGCGCGCTTCGGCAGCGGCCCGTTCGGCATCCGCGCTGTCCAATGCTTGCTGCGCAGACTCCACCTGGGTTTGCAGCTTGTGCGTCTCCTGGTGCCAGCGCTGTTGCAGTTCCAGCACGGCCTTGCGCAAGTCGATGGTTTGCAGGGCCGCTTCGGCGGCCTCACCCAGCGTTGCCGTTTCGGCCCGTTCTTCCGGCGACAGGGGACGCTGGTCGGCCAGCTTTTCGCCCAGGCGTTCGAGGACCTGTTTTTCCTTTTTCGCCCGCTCGAAGGCGCGCATGGAAATATCCGTATAGATGCTGCTGCCCGTCAGGGTTTCCAGCAATTCGCCCCGTTCATTGTCTTCCGTTTTCAGGAAGGTGGAAAACTCGTTTTGCGCCAGCAGCACGGCGCGCGTAAACTGGTCGAACGACAGGCCGATGCGCTTTTCGATCTCTTCCTTGACTTCCGTCTTGGTGCCGCCGATGGGTTGCAGCGCGGGCAGCTGGTGCAAGCTCATGGCGGTTGCCTGCAGCGCGCCTTCCGCCTTGGTGCGCGAGCGGCGCACGCTCCAGCGTGCGCGGTAACTTGCGCCGTCGTTGCCGACGAAATCGACTTGCGCGTAACCGTCCGGCGTGCCGCGGCGCAGCAGGGTGCGCGTATCCTGGGCATTGACGGTTTCCTTGCCCACGTCGGGCAGGGCGCTGCCCCGTCCCAGCACTTTCAGCAAACGCGGCGTGGCGTCGTACAGGGCCAGGCACAGGGCGTCGAGCAAGGTGCTCTTGCCCGCGCCCGTGGGGCCGCTGATGGCGAACAGGCCGGAAGACGCCAGCGGCTCCTGCTGGAAGTCGACTTCAAATTCGCCGGCCAGTGAGGCCAGGTTCTTGCCGCTGATTTTCAGTATTTTCATGGTTCTTCAGTTGCGCTCACGCGCCGGGCAGCAGCAGTTCGGCCAGGGCCGAGAGTTGTTCGGGTGGCGCTTCCCTGCCGTATTTTTGCAGGTACAGGCGGCGGAAGATGTCGTCGGGCTGCAGCTGGCTTAGCTGGTCGAGCGTCAGGTTCTCGGGTGCGCTGCTGCGCGCGGCGCTCGATGTTTCGATCTTCGCCAGGCGCACGGGCTTGCCGTCGAGCGCCGTTTCGATGCGCGTGCGCAGGCCAGGTTCCGGCGCATCGAGGCGCACGCGCACTTCCAGGAAGGGCTGCGCTTCCGGTGGCGCGGCGGGCACGTCGAGGGCGGCCAGCTGCGCCAGTACTTCGTTGATGGGCGCCGGCGTGGCGGGCACGCGCAGCAAGGGCACGGCGCGCGGCACTTCGATGGCGCGCACCTCAGTCAACTGCTCGCCATCGATATCGAGGCACAGCACCTGGTGGCGGTAATTCACTTCCGCGAACGACAGGGGAATCGGGCTGCCGCAGTAGCGGATGTGATCCTGCCCGCCCACGGCCTGCGCCTTGTGCAGATGGCCCAGCGCCGCATAGGCGATGGACGTGTCGAAAATCCCCGAGGGCAGCATTTCCGTGCCGCCGATGACGATGCGCCGCTCGGAGTCGTTCGACATTTCGCCGCCCACCATGTGGCAGTGGCCCATGGCAACGATGGCTTGCCCTGGCTGGCGGCGCGCCAGCGCCAGGTCCGCCAGCTGGCGGTACAGCAGGGCGATGCCGCCCAGGTAGGCATCCTGCGTGTCGCCGGCCGGCAGTTTCGGCACGTCGCCGGGACGCAAAAAGGGCACGGCCAGGCACCAGGCCTGCACTTGCCCGTCGCTGCCGGCGAGCGGCAGCAGCAGGCGTTCCAGGTCGATATTGCCTGCCTCGTCGCGCAGCAGATGGCCGATCACGTGGGTGCCGTGCGCGGCCAGCAAGGGGCCGGGCGCTTCGAGCCGTCCCGCCGAATCGTGGTTGCCGGCGACGACGACCAGTTGCAGCGCGGGCAGGCGCGCGCGCGCCTGCTGCAGGAATACATATAGCTGCTTTTGCGAGGCGGCCGACGGGTTGGCGTTGTCGAATACGTCGCCCGCCACCAGCAGCACGTCGACCTGTTCGGCCACGAGCGTGTCGAGCAGCCAGTCGAGGAAGCGCTGGTGTTCGTAGCCCCTTTCAAAATTGTGCAGGGTCTGGCCCAGATGCCAGTCGGAAGTGTGCAGCAGGCGCATGGTGTGGCAACGGTAGGGAGGACAGGCGCCAATATAGCAGGAATGACGGCATGCGCCAGCGGCTAAATCAAGCCGTCAATGCGCCGGCGCGATACGTGTTCCTGCCATCCTGCTTGGCCTTGTACAGCAGCACGTCGGCCCGCTGCAGCAGCACGGCGGGCGAAATGTCTTCGTCGCGGTAGAAGGCCAGGCCGATGCTGGCGGAAATGCGCACGGTGATGCCATCGAGTTCGAACGGCTGCTGCATGGCGGCGACGATTTTTTCGGCCAGCACGGCCGCGTCGTCGGGCCGGGTGATCTGTTCCATGATGATGGTGAATTCGTCGCCGCCCAGGCGGGCGATGATGTCGGTGGCGCGCATGGTTTGCGTCAGGCGCTGGGCGAAGGCGCGCAGCAGCGCGTCGCCGGTGCCGTGGCCGTGCGTGTCGTTGACGGGCTTGAAGCGGTCGATATCCATGTACATGACGGCCATCAGGTGCTGCTGCTGGCGGCTCGCGTGCATGGCGTCGCTGAGTTTTTGCTGGAAGCCGGCGCGGTTCGACAGGCCCGTGAGCGCATCGACCTGGGCCAGCTTCAGCAGGCGCTGTTTCTCGCGCTTCTGCACGGTGATATCCTGGCGCATCACGTGAAAGCCCACCACCTGCAGCTTGTCTTCGCCGATCTGCGGGATGTAGATCACTTCCAGGCAGCGCTCGATGCCTTCCTTCTCGTCTTCTTCCTCGAAGCTCAAGGTTTCGCCGGCCAGCACTCTTTCGATATACGGCGCCACCGTGCGGTAGCGCGCCTCGCCCACCGTGTCGCGCACGCTCTTGCCCAGCGCCTGGCGGCCCGTCAGGCCGAATTCGCGTTCATAGGCGATGTTCAGGAAGCGGTAGACCTGGTCGGCGTCGATGTACGCGATCATGGCCGGCAAGGTGTCGGCGATGGTGCGCAGGCGCGCTTCGCTTTCCAGCAGCGCCACTTCCGATTCGCGCAAGGTGGTGATGTCGTCCAGGGTCCCCACGTAGCCTTCAATCTTGCCGTCGATGAGGATGGGGGCAATTTTGACGGAGACCCATACCAGCCTGCCGTCGCGCTGCAGGTAGCGCAGGGTCGACTGGAATGGCGCATGGCTGCGCGTGAGCTGCTCCAGCGCCACGTGCATCAGTGGATAGTCGTCCGGATGCAGGGCGCTGGTCCAGCCGGCGCCCAGGGCGGCCGCGCGCGGCAGGCCCGTGATCGATTCGAAGGTGCGGTTGACGTAGGTGCAGCGGCGCTGGCGGTCCAGGCGCACCAGCCCCAGTGGCGAGGCGTCGTTGACGGCGGCCAGCTCGGCCTGTTTCTGGCGCAGTTCCAGTTCCTGCTGGCGGCGCTGCGAGATATCCTCGGCAATGCACAGGATATGTTCGATTTGCTGGCGCTCGTCGAACACGGGCACGGAGACGGCGCGCAGGTAGCGCAGGCTGCCGTCAAGCAGGCGCAATGGCTTTTCCGTATGGTCGATGACGCCGTGCTCGGCCAGGATGGCGCGGTCGTCCTCGGCATCGTGCAGGCCGAAGTCGGGCGGGAAGGCCTGGAAATCGGTCTTGCCGATGACGTCGGCGGCCAGGTGGCCGGTGATGTCCTCGGCCGCCTTGTTCCACACTTCCATCTGGCCGAAATTTTCCGGGCGCGCGCTTTTCACGTAGACGAGCACGGGCAAATGGTCGATCAGCGATTGCAGGAAGCTGCGGTTATCCTGCAGCGCCAGTTCGTCGTGCTTGCGCGCGCTGATGTCGCGCGAAGTGACGGCCACGCCGTCGGCGATCGGCACCACCTGGTGGCGCAGCCAGCGCGTGCCGCCCGAGGCCAGCGGCAGCTCGAATTCATCTTCCAGCGGCTGGCGCGTTTCCATCACCAGCACGAAGCGCTTGAAGAAGCGCTCGCCGCGCAACAGCGGCATCTGCGGCAGCACGCGCTGGCCCAGCAGTTCGGAGCGCGGCTTGCCCAGCATGTCGGCGGCCCGCTCGTTGATGTCGGCAAAGGTGAAGTCTTCCACCGGTTTGCCCGGTGCGGGGCGCCAGGCTTTCAGCAGCAGCACGGCATCGAGGCTGCCCTGGTGCGCCGCGCGCAGCAGCGCCTGCGTTTCCTTGGCCTGGCGGATGCTGCGGCGCAGGCGCGCGCTCTGGCGCATCAGCAGGGTCGTAAAGCCGGCAATGAGCACGCTGGCGGCGAGCAGCGCGCCGATATACACGATGCGGCGGTGTTCGAAGCGCGCCAGGGCGACGGTGCGGCTCACGCCCACCACGGCCAGCAGCGGGTAGCGCGGCAGCTCGTGGTAGCTGTAGATGCGCGACGTCGCGTCGACGGGCGGCTCGATCAGCAGTTCCTCGGCGGCGTGCTGCGGCGGTCCCGGCATGCGAAAGTCGATGCGGTCGCTGAGGATCAATTGCTCGCCGATGCGCCCCACCGTCAGGCCGCTGTCGCGCGCCACCAGCATCAGCGCGCCATGCTCATCGAGGTTCAGGCGGTCGTAGTCGTCGACAAAATACGTGGGGTCGACGAGGATGACGATGGCGCCGGCGAAACGGCCCTGGGCATCGTTCAGGCGGCGCGCCAGGCGGATGGTCCAGCGCTTGCCGTCCGCGTCGAGCATGGGCGTATCGACCAGGGCCGTGTCGGATGCATTGGCGGCCAGCGCCCTGAAAAATGGCTGCGTGGCCAGGTTTTCCGGCAGATAGGCGTGGGCGCTGTCGACCACATTGCCCTGCGCGTCGATGAGGGCGATCGGCAGTTCCAGCTTCGATGGCAGCACGCTGTCGAGCAGGCCCTGGCGGCGCGTGAATTCATTCAGGCGCAGGCTGCCATCCGTCTCCTCGTATTTAAGCTTGAACAGCTGCGTGGCGTGGTCCGTCTGGCGCAGGGTGAAACTGGTATGGTCGGCCAGGGTGCGCGCCAGCGACTGGCTGACGGCCACGGCGTCGCGCACGGCGCTGGCCCGTTCCTGGCCCACCTGGTAAAAGACGGCCGCCCACAGCGCCAGCAGCAAGATGAGCGCGAACAGGGGCACCAGGCTGAGACTGTACAGGCGGCGGGCAAGGCGTTGCAGGGGTCTTGTTATCGCTATCACGGGCGCTTGCAGGCTAGGGTCATGAAAAAGGGAAGGGCGGCGTGGCGCGCATGATAGCCGAAATCGGCTGCCTTGCGCATAAGCCTGTCGCCACCACGCCCATTGTCTGTTCGCGGTCTGTCGCTGGCCTTATTTTGCGTTAAATCAAGTATCTGTGGTGCCGCGCACGCTAAAAAAAGCACGCCGGCGGCGACACGGGCTGGCGGCGTGGCAGAAAAAGTACAATTGCGCCCCCATCCTCATTAAAATGGATGCTTCTACCTCCCATATCGAAAGTTGTCATGCAGAGTAAAAAGCCCGACGCGGCAAGACTGGACAAGATCGTGGCCGAAGCGCGCCGCGCCGCCGACCAGCGCGAGAGCGGCTACCGCGAGCGCTCGCTGAAGATGTATCCGTGGGTATGCGGCCGCTGCATGCGCGAATTCACGCGCGCCAACGTGCAGCAGCTGACCGTGCACCACCGCGACCATAACCACGACAACAATCCGCCCGATGGCAGCAACTGGGAACTGCTGTGTCTGTATTGCCACGACAATGAGCACTCGCGCTACCTGGAAGCGGACCGTGGCGCCGGCCTGCTGTCGGCCGAGGTGGCGCCCGCCACGCACAATCCGTTTGCCGCACTGGCGGGCCTGATCAAGAAAAAGGACTGAGCGGGCCGCGCCGCTTTCCCCATGCGCATCTTGCTGACCGAAGACGACCCGCAGCTGGGCCGCGCCACGCAGATCGGCCTGGAGCAGGGCGGCTACGCCGTCGACTGGGTCACGAGCGCCGAACACGCGCACACGGCCGTGCGCCTGCACGACTATGGCTGCATCCTGCTCGACCTGGGCTTGCCGGGGCAGGACGGCATGCAGGCGCTGGGCGTGCTGCGCGATAACGGCTACAGCGGTGCCGTGCTGGTCGTCACGGCGCGCGACAAGGTAGGCGAACGCATCGCCGGCCTCGACGCGGGCGCCGACGACTTCATCGTCAAACCGTTCGACCTCGACGAGCTGGCCGCGCGCATCCGCAGCGCCTGCCGCCGCGCCGTCGGGCGCCTGCGCGAGCACCTCGTGCACGGCGACCTGGTGCTCGATATCGCGGACCGGCAGGTGACGCAAGGGGGATTGCCCGTGATGCTGACAGTGAAGGAATTTCGCATCCTGCAACTGCTGCTGGAACACGGCGGCCGGGTGCTGAGCCGGGAGCAGCTGGAGAAAAACCTGTACAGCTGGGGCGGCGAGGTGGAAAGCAATGCCGTGCAAGTGCATATCCACCACCTGCGCAAGAAGCTGGGGCGGGACTTGATACGCACCGTGCATGCGATCGGTTATTGCATCGACAAGCCGAAAGCGGCCTGACAAAGAAAACGGGCCGCCCTGTGGCGGCCCGTTGTGCTCTATGGCTGGTCAGCCATCAACTCATCAGAAATCGACGGTGGCCGACAGCCACAGACGGCGTCCGTCCAGGCTGTTGACATAGCGGTTGGCGTAGGTCAATGCCGGTGCGCGGTATGGCTGGTAGTCGATGAAGTCCTTGTTAAGCAGGTTGTACACGGCCGCGTTCAATGTGACGCGCTTGTTCAGCTGATAGCTGCTGCCCAGGTGCAGCATGGTGTAGCCCTTGTAGTCGCCCAGCGCGGCCTTGGCGGCGCGCGTGGAAGCCGAGGTGCCTGGATCGCGGAAGCGCTCGCTGCGGTACTCGGCGCGCAGCCAGCCGTTCCACTCGCGCGAGATATCCCACGACAGGCGCGCATTGACGGCGTGCTTGGGCGTGTCGCTCAGCGGCTTGCCCGCGTTGCTGCCGCTCTTCTGTTCGCTTTCCGTGTACGTGTAGTTGGCGCTGGCCGACAAGGTCTTGCTCAGTGGGAAGCGCGTGTTCAGTTCGACGCCGCGCGTGACGGCTTCATCCACGTTGACGGACTGGCCAAACGCATCGACGTTGGGCCAGTTGCCGAAGCTGACGCAGCCGGGACGGTTCGGCGATGGACGGTAGTCGCAATTGACGAGGCCCGTGCCCGTCGTGATCTTGTCCTTGAATTCGTTGTTGAACAGGGAGCCGCTGGCCGTCCAGCCGGCCAAGTTGTCGAAGTAGGCGCCGATTTCCGTGGTCGTGCTCGTTTCCGGCTTCAAGTCCGGGCTGCCGACGAGGGGGATCGTGCCCTGGCCGCCAAAACCGTTGATGCCTGGCGACAGTTGCTCCACGCGCGGCGTCTTGTAACCCTTGCTGACGCCGCCCTTGACGGTCCAGCTCGGTGTCGCGTTCCACACGGCATAGGCGCGGGGGCTGGTCTGGCCGCCGAAGATGCTGTGATCGTCATAACGGGCGCCGAAGGTCAGCGCGACGTTCTCCAGCACTTGCCATTCGTCTTCCACGAACAGGGCTTTTTGCGTGAATTCGAATTTCTTTGGCGCCACGCCGTCCGTCATTTCCGCCTTCCACCATTGCGCGCCGACGGTCGCCATGTGCTTACCCAATGGCATGACCAGCTTGGTGTCGAACACCTGGCTTTCCACTTCCAGCGTGCGTGCGCTGCCGGCCACGGCGCCGGGCGTGCCTGGCGGGATCGTGCGGCCCAAGGTCTCCGTCTTGTTCACCATATAGCTGCTGTCCAGGGTGCCGAAGCCGAAGCGGCCCGTGTGCGACAGGGTCCACTGGTCGCGCTTGTATTTCTGTTCCGGGCCGTAGCCGCCTTGCACGCTCTTGGTGCCGAGCTGGCCGTTCGAATTGTCATAGGTCTGGCGGCCCGCGTCCGCGTCGAGGATGACGGTGTGGTAGCGGTTTGGCGTAACGGCCAGGCGCGCGCCAAAGTTGTCAATGTCCGCGCGCACGGGATTGGCGCCCATGCTGGCGGCCGTAGTCCCGCCGGCCGCATTCGGGGAGCGGATATTGGCCGCGTCGCGGCGCTGCTTGCTGCCGCGCAGGGACAGGCCCAGCAGGTCGGTGGCGATGGGGCCGCTCAGGTAGAAGCGGCCGCTTTTCACGTCGCCGAAGTCCGATTCCTGCTGCGCGGTGTAATCGGCCGAGACGGAGCCCATCCACTGCTTGCCCACCTTGCGCGTGATGATGTTGATCACGCCGCCCATGGCGTCCGAGCCGTACAGGGTCGACATGGGGCCGCGGATGATCTCGATGCGCTCGATGGCGGCCAGCGGCGGCATGAAGCTCGTCTGCGTGCCGCCGAAGCCGTTTGGCGTGACATTGCCGGCCGCGTTCTGGCGGCGACCGTCGATCAGTACCAGGGTGTAGTCGCTGGGCATGCCGCGGATGCTGATGTTCATGCCGCCCGTCTTGTCGCCCGCTGCGCCCACGTCGATGCCTTCCACGCTTTCCAGCGCCTGCGTCAGGTTGCCGAAGCGTTCTTTCGACAGTTCCTGGCGCGTCAGCACCGTGATCGAGGCGGGCGCCTGCTTGATGTCCTGCTCGAAACCGGAGGCGGAAACGACCACTTCCGGCATGCTGGCAGGCGCGCCCGTCTGGGCGTGCGCCGGCAGGCAGGACAGGGCGGCCAAGGCCAGGGCCAGGGTGGTGGGACGCGGCAGGCGCGCGCGGCGGGTGCTGTTGGACATGCAAACTCCTGATGGTGGATGTGTTATTGGTTTTTGTTGCCGGTGCAAGATAATGGGAATCATTGATGCAATAAGAATCATTTACAATTGCGGTCATGGCTACCCAAAAAATATGTCGCTCCGGATCTTGCGCAGAAGTTCTTAAGAGATTCTTAACAGCTGGCGGCGGCGTGAAAACCTGGTCCTTGCGGCGTACCCTGCTGGCCGTGCTGCTGGGCCTGACCCTGGCCTTGTGGGTGGGCAGCGCCGCCATCGTGTACGTGGAGGCGCGCCGCGAAAGCCAGGAATTGTTCGACCAGTCGCTGATCGAGACGGGCCATCTGCTGCTGTCGCTGGTGGAAAAGGATGCGCGCCAACATGGCTTGACGGGGCCCATCGACGTGCCCCTGCGCGGCCATCCGAATCCGCACCAGTATTTGCTGTTCAAGGTGCGCGACGCGCAGCAGCGCGTGCTATACCGCAATGATGCGGCGTCCGACATCGCCCTGTCGCGCAGCGCGCCGGACGGCCTGTCGTGGACCAGCATAGCCGGCCAGCGCTGGCGTCTGTTTTCGCTGTGGGACCCGCAGCGCACTTTGCAACTGCTGGTGGCCGAGCCGACCAGCCACCGCGACGACATCAGCCGCGGCTTCTTTTACCGCATCGCGCTGTTCGGCCTGCTGCTGGTGGCGCTGGCCACCATCGCCATCTGGTGGAGCATCCACCGCGTGTTTCGCGTGCTGCAGGCGTCGGCCGATGAAGTGTCGGCGCGCACGCCCGATGAACTGGCCGACGTCAGGCTGGCGGGCGCGCCCGCCGAGCTGCATCCACTGCTGCTGGAAATAAACCGCCTGTTCGGCAGGGTGCGGCAAAGCCGCGACAACGAGCAGCGCTTCACGGCCGATGCGGCGCACGAACTGCGCACGCCGCTGGCCGCCATCAAGACCAATCTGCAAGTGCTGCAGCGGGCCCGCAGCGCGGACGAACGCGCGGAATTCATCGCCGCCCTGGGCGCCAGCGTGGAGCGCGCCACGCGCCTCGTCAACCAGTTGCTGGCGCTGGCGCAGCTCGATCCGCAGTCGCAGGCGGAGACAGGGCTGGCGCCGGGCGACCTGGCGCACTTGCTGGCGCAGCAGGCCGCACAGTGGCAGGCGCTGGCCGCGTCTTACCGACTGTCGCTGAGCGTAAACATGGCGCCGGCGCCGTGGGCACTGCACGCGGACAGCCTGCAGATGCTGCTGCGTAACCTGGTCGAGAATGCGCTGCGCTACACGCCGGCGCCGGGTTCTGTGGTCGTCAGTTGTGGCGTGGAGAATGGGCGCAGCCATGTGCGCGTGGCCGATACGGGCCCCGGCATCGCCGAGGAGTGGCACGAGCGCGTGTTCGAACGCTTCGTGCGTCTGGGTGGCGCACAGCTGCCCGGCAGCGGCCTGGGACTGTCCATCGTGCGCCGCATCGCCGAGCGGCATGGGGCGCACATCGTGCTGGGTGCCGGCTTGCAGGGCAGGGGGCTGGCGGTGACCGTCATGTTTCCATGACGGCCCCGCCAGGGCAAGGTGCTTAGACCGACTTTATAGCGACTTGAGGAAAGCCAGCAGCGCGTCGCGGTCCGTCTTCGACAGGTTCTCGAAACGCTGGCGCGCCTTGGTCCCTTCTCCGCCGTGCCACAGGATCGCTTCCGTCAGGCTGCGCGCGCGGCCGTCATGCAGGTAGCCCGCCTTGCCGCCGCCATTGCCCATGACTTTTTCCGTGTAGCCGATGCCCCACAGGGGCGCCGTGCGCCACATGCTGCCTTGCGCCTGGCCTTCCGTGAAGGTGTCGGCCAGTTCGGGACCCATGTCATGCAGCAGCAAATCGGTGTAGGGACGGATGGTCTGGTTGCGCAGTTCCGCAAACAGATGTCCCGCACCCGTCTTCATTTCCACCGTGTGGCAGGCGGCGCAGCGCATGCCCTGGAACAGTTTCGAGCCGGCGGCAACCTGCTGCGGGTCGACCTTGAGTTCCTCGATCGGCGCCACGCCTTTCGGGAAACCGCTGGCGATGCTGCGCTGGGCCGGCACGGCGACCAGGGCCAGGTATTGCGTGATCGACTGCAGATCCGCTTCCGAGATGCCCGGCTGGGCGCCGCCCGCCGCGCAGGCCACCGGCCCGGCCATGCAGGCGCGGTTGCGGTACACGGACGATGTGACGGCCATGTCCAGCAGCAGCGCGTCGGCGGCCTGGTGGCGCAGGGTGGCTTTCGCGGCCTTCCAGCCGAAGCGGCCCAGGCGCACGGCGCCCGTCTCCGGTTCATACACATAGTTGGGCAGGCCCTTGACGCCGTCGGCATCCGGCGTGCTGCGGGCGCGCGCCAGGATATCGGCTTCCGGCACGGCTTCGAGCAAGCCCGTGCCTATCATCGGCGGCGCCGCGCGCAGCGAGACGACTTGCGGCACGGGGCCTTCGAAGGCCAAGGTCGGTTTGCGCAGTTCGACCTGCGTGCCATCGGCCAGGGTGGTCTTGCGTGTCGTGAAACCGCCCACGCTGACGCTGTTGCCCCAGTTTTGCGGCACGCCGGAAGGCGACACGGCATTCATCTGGATCGCCGTGCCGTACTGCGGGTGCGGCACCTGCTGGCCCGCCGCATTCAGGCTGGCGACGCGCACGGCCATTGTGTCGAGGCGCTGGTTCAGGGCCGCGGGCGCGGGGCTGCGGCCATTGTTGACGTGGCAGGCGATGCACGCGGACTGCCCGTAGCGCTGTCCCTGCAGGCCGACGGCGGGTGCGTAGCGGTCGTTGCCGTCTTCGTTGTGGTCACCCGTGGTGAAGTTGGTGTGCACCAGGCGGCGGCCCTCGACGAAGCGCTGCATGTTCTGCATGCCGATATTGGTGTGCGGCTGCTGGAACATGAACAGGGCGTTGTCCGAGTAGTTATATGACACGGAACCGAGGCCGCCGGACAGCGTTTCTTCCGGCAGCGGCACGCCATTGAGGCGCGGTTGCACGCCGTACCACGGCCGCAGTCCCGCGCCCACCACGTACGTCCATTCGTAGGAGTAGTAGCGGATGCCGCCATCATCACCCTTCGATGCCATCGCGGCGGTGGTCGAGAACATCGATGGCGACACTTCGATGATGTCGCCGGCCGTCAGGGCGCGCGCCTTGACGTCGGTGCCATTCGGCATGCCGTTGGCATCGAGTCCGCCATGGCCCGGGTACTCCTTGATCAGCAAGGTGCAGGCGCCATTGATGCCGTTGGCGTTCGTCAGGCGGTCGTTGGCCGGGTAGGCCGTCGGCTTGCAGACGGGGACGTTGCGGTCCACCAGCTCGCCGGGCGACATCCAGCCGTAGCCCGTCACGCCAGGGCGGTCGAAGCCGCGGAAGAAGGCCACGCCGCCGGACAGGAAATCGACGGTGGTGTATTGGTTGACGATCAAGGTGGGCCTAGTGACGCCGCGGACCTTGCTGTTGTCGATGATTTCCACGCCCCAGGTGCGGTTCTTGAAGTACTGCGGCACGAAAGTCAGGTAATTGCCCGGCCCCTTGTCTTGCGGCAGGCCCGTGACGGGATCGACCGTTTCATTCGGACCGTAGCCGATCTCATTCCATTCCTAGCCCCGCTCGCGGCCATGGCGTGCCAGGCCGCGCGCGCCGAAGCGCGTCACCAGGGTGCCGTCGGCCAGGGTGAATTGCAGGCTTTCCAGCGGCTGCGCGGCGGCGGGCAGCGGCGCCATGCCCGCGCCGTTGGCGGGAAATTTCAGCGCCGACGTCGCGGTCGACGACAGGCTGTTGTCGCTGCCGGGCGTCTTGAAGCTCACTTCCAGCAGCGAGTAGCCATACTGCGTGGCGCGCGCCACGCCCTGCAGGCGGATGTAGCGGGCATGGATGCCCAGGTTGAAGAATTCCTCCGTGCCGCCGCGGCCATTGCTCACGTAGCGGATTTGCGACCAGTTTTGCCCGTCGTCGGACACTTGCAGCGCGTACTGCTTGCCGTACGCGTTTTCCCACAGCAGTTTCATGTAGCCGACGGGCGTCTTGACGCCGAAGTCGAACTGGATCCAGGCGCCGTCCTCGAACTTGCTGGCCCAGCGCGTGCCCGTCTTGCCATCGATCGCCATGGCGGCCGACATGCCGTTGTTTTCCACGGGCGAGGACGTGGCGGCCACGGGCGAAATGGCCACGCCGGGTTGGCCCGGATCGATGGTGACCGGGGGCGGTTCGGTGACGGGCGGCGTCACGGGCGGCAGTACGGGTGTGCCCGAAAATGCCTGGATTTCAAAGATGGAGTAACCGTACTGGCCCGCGCGCTTGACGCCCTGCATGCGCAGGTAGCGGCCCTGCGCCGTCAACCCCGTGATGTCTTCGATGCCGCCGTGGCTGTCGTCGACGCGCTGGACGGTGGTCCAGTGCGTATTGTCGTCCGATACCTGCAGCAGGTAGGCGCTGGCGTGCGCGTTTTCCCAGGCGATATGCACGCGCGTGATGGTTTGCGTGCTGCCGAAATCGAGCGTCAGGTATTCATTGTCGGAAAAGGCGCTGCCCCAGCGCGTGCCGTCGTTGCGGTCGATCGCGGCGCCGGCCGACAGGTCGCCCCGTTCCGCCGAACTGGCCGTGGCGGCGACTGGCGTCAGCGCCGTTTCGGCCGATGTCTGCGCCAGCAGGTGCTGCGCCATGGCGGGCGTGGCCGGATTGTCGCCGCCACCGCCACCGCCGCCGCATGCCGCCAGCAGCAGGGCCACGGCCAGCGGCAAGCGCCGCCTGGAAAAGTGGATAAGGCCGGCCTGGTGCCGCCGGGGCCGATGCAGGGATATGTGCATGCTATCTTCCTTGTTTTTATTGATGATGCAAGATTGGACTGGCTATCTCCGCATCCCCGCCGATGTGTTGCGCATGCTGCAGCGTCACGGCGGCGCCTTGCGGCCAGGGGACGGCAAGGAGGAGCATGACGGGCAAAGATAGGGGAGTATTTTAATTTCCGTATGGCAATATTTCATTAAGTTATAGAAGCGCATGAGGCATGTCAAGAGATCTCGTGCGCTTGTCATTCACTGTGCATGTCACCGGGATTTTTTGCACTGTGCTGGTGCGCAAAGTGAGTGAAAATGTGCGATAGCATGAATAAAATTCAGGAAAAAATGCGTGGCGCGCGACGGGAATGCGGTATCTTCCTGAAATGCCTGCCGCCGACGCGTCCCATTTTTTTGAGGAAGAACTGACCTTGCCGATTTCACCCGCCGCACCGATACCCGCACCGCTCTCCCTGGCCGCCGCGCGCGCCTTGCACCTGGCCGCGCAGGGCTTGCTGCAGGCGCGGCGTAAAAAGGCCGTCAAGGCCGACGTGCTGGCCGCCATCCGCCAGATGGGCGTGCTGCAGATCGACACCATCCACGTGGTCGCGCGCAGCCCGTACCTGGTGCTGTGGAGCCGGCTGGGCGACTATCCGCAGCCGTGGCTCGAGCAATTGCTGGCCGAGGGTGCGCTGTTCGAATACTGGGCGCATGAAGCGTGCTTCGTGCCCATCGAAGACTATGGCTTGTACCGCCACCGCATGCTGGACCCGGCCGCCATGGGCTGGAAGTATTCCGTCAAATGGATGGCCGAGCAGGGCGACGCCGTCGCTTCGGTGCTCGAACATATCCGCGCCAACGGCGCCGCGCGCTCGGCGGACTTTGAACGCACGGATGGCAAGGCAGGCGGCTGGTGGAGCTGGAAGCCGGAAAAGCGCTCGCTCGAAGTGCTGTTCACGTCGGGCGTGCTGATGATCGCCAAGCGCCATCAGTTCCAGCGTTATTACGACCTGGCCGAACGTGTTTTGCCGGGCTGGCACGACGGCTTGCTGCCGACCGAAGAACAGGTGCGCCGGCGCCTGCTGCTGGCCAGCGTGAAGGCGCTGGGCCTGGCGCGGGCCAGCTGGATCAGCGACTACTTCCGCACGAAACAGCCACGCGCCAGCCTGGCGCACGATCTGCAGGCGCTGGTGGACGAGGGCGCGCTGCTGCGCTGTACGGTCGACGGCTGGATGGACGCCGTATACGTGCATGCCGAGCATGGGGAGTTGCTGCGCGACGCGGCCGCCGGCAAGCTGGCGTCCACCCTGACGACGATTTTATCTCCGTTCGACCCCGTCGTCTGGGACCGGCGCCGCGCGCTGGAACTGTTCGGCTTTGACTACCGGCTCGAATGCTACACGCCCGCTGAAAAACGCCGCTACGGCTACTTCACCTTGCCGATCTTGCGGCGCGGCGCGCTCGTGGGACGGCTGGACGCCAAGGCGCACCGCGCGCAGGGGCGCTTCGAGATCAAGTCGCTGGCGCTGGAAGACGGCGTGCGCGTCAGTCCTCGCCTGGTGCAGGACGTGGCCGGCGCCGTGCGGCGCCTGGCGCTGTGGCATGCCTGCCCGCAGGTCGAGATAGCCCAGGCGCAGCCGGCCGCTTTTGGCGCGCTGCTGGCCGAGGCGCTGCACGACGGCGGCGCCGCAAGGCAGGCCGCATGATGCTGCCGCCGGCTCCCTCCCATCTGCTCGGCGCCGACGGCCAGCCATGTTTTGGCCGCTACACGGGCCAGCTGGACGCTTTCGACTGGGCCGCGCTGGCGCCGCCGCACGCGCGCGGCGCCCTCTGGCGCTTGTTCCACCACAAGCGCTGGCATTACGTGGCCCTGTCGACACCGGCCGTATTTTGCGGCGTGGCCATCGTCGACCTGGGCTGGACCGGCACGGCGTTCGCGTATGCCTTCGACCGCCACAAGGGCAAGATCGTGGCGACCTTTTCGCAGGATGGCATCCCCGGCTTGTGCGCGTCGGTTGCGCCGCATGCGGGCGCCAGCAGCCGTTTCCGTTTTTTGTCGCAAACAATCAGCATCGAAGCGCAGCCGCAGCAGCGCTACCGTTTGCGGCTCGATTGCGGCCATTTCGGCATCGATGCGGAATGGGGCCCGCCCGTGGCGCCCACCTTGCTGGCCATCGGCCCCGTGGGCGAGGGCGGCAGCGTGCATGCGACGCAAAAGTCGGGCGGCTTGCCCTTGTGGGGCACCGTGCGCTGCGGCGCCGTCGGCTACAGTTTGGACGACGGCGTTGCCAGCTTCGATTATTCGAACGGGCTGCTGGCGCGCGAGACGGAATGGCGCTGGGCTTCGGCGCACAGCCTGGACCTGGGCTTCAATCTGCAGGCCGGCTATTTCGGCGCGCATGAAAACGCGCTGTGGCTCGATGGCCAGCTGTATGCGCTGGGCCGCGCGCATTTCGACTTCAATCCCGACAATCCGCTGGCGCCGTGGCATGTGTGGACGGACGACGATCTGCTGGACCTGCACTTCAAGCCGGAAGGCGCGCGGCGCGAAGACAAAAACCTGTGGATCGCCGCCAGCCGCTACATCCAGCCTATCGGCACGTTCAGCGGCTGGGTGCGCACCAGCGCGGATTCCCCGAAGCGCATCGTGGCGCAGCTGGCGGGGGTCACGGAAAGCCACCGCTCGCGCTGGTGAGCATGCTTTTTCGCGAAACACATCGCAAGGTCAAATTTATTTGCCTGCGCATCCTTTACACTGGCGCACAGTCGCTCCGGCAAACCATGAGGCCAGAACATGAGTATCCGTAATCTCGACAAGCTGTTCAAGCCGGCCTCGGTGGCCCTGATCGGCGCCACGGCGCGCGAGCGCAAGCTGGGCGCCATCGCCCTGTACAACCTGCTGGGCGGCGGCTACCAAGGGGAAATCTGGCCCGTCAATCCCAAGTACGACGAGCTGATGGGCCTGAAATGCTACCGCAAGCTGGCGCACTTGCCCAAGGCGCCGGACCTGGCCATCATCTGCACGCCGCCCGCCACCATCACGGCGCTGATCCGCGAACTGGGCGCGCTGGGCACGCGCGCGGCCATCGTCATGACGTCGGGCCTCGATCCCGTACGCGAGCAGTCGCTGCGCCTGGCCATGCTGAAGGCGGCCAAGCCGCATCTGCTGCGTATCCTGGGGCCCAACAGCATGGGGCTGCTCGTGCCGAAACTGGGCTTGAACGCCAGCTTCGCCCATGTCGGCGCGACGAGCGGCAAGATCGCCTTCGTGTCGCAATCGGGCGCGCTGGTGTCGGGCGTGCTCGACTGGGCCAACGCGCACGGCGTGGGGTTTTCCAAGTTCATTTCGCTGGGCGCCAGCTACGACATCGATTTCGGCGACTTGCTCGATTACCTGGCCGGCGACATCGACACGGCCGCCATCCTGCTGTACATGGAAGACATCCAGGCGGCGCGTAAATTCATGTCGGCGGCGCGGGCGGCCGCGCGCAGCAAGCCCGTCATCGTTTTGAAAGCGGGGCGCGAGGCGGAAGGCGCGGCCATGGCGGCCTGGCACACGGGCGCGCTGGCCGGTTCCGACGCCGTCTACGACGCCGCCATCCGCCGCGCCGGCATGCTGCGCGTGTACTCGGCCGAAGAGCTGTTCGACGCCGTGGAAACCTTGACGCATATCCGCTCGCAGCGCGGCGAACGCCTGGCGATCCTGTGCAACGGCGGCGGCCTGGGCGTGATGGCGACCGACGCGCTGGTGGGCAGCGGCGGCAAGCTGGCCGAGCTGTCGCCCGATACCGTGATCGCGCTGGAAAAGGCGTTGCCACGGGGCTGGTCGCACGACAACCCCGTCGGCTTGCCCGGCGACGCGGCCGTGCAGCGCTATGCCGACGCCATCAAGCCGCTGCTCGACGAGCCGCAGGCGGACGCCTTGCTGCTGCTGCACGCGCCCACGGCCATGGTCTCGTCGATCGACATCGCCGAAGCCGTCACGCCGCTGATCAAGGCCACTTCGCGCACGGTGCTGTCATGCCTGCTGGGCGGCACCACCGTGGCGCCCGCGCGCCAGGTCTTCAACCGGGCCGGCATTCCCACCTACGACACGCCGGAAAAGGCCGTGCATGGCTTCATGCAGATCGTGCAGTACCGGCGCAACCAGGAAACCCTGATGCAGGTGCCGGCGCAGCTGCCCATGTCGGCCACGCCGCGCCGCGCCAGGGTGCGCGAAATCGTCGCCGCCGCGCTGGCGGCCGGCCAGACGGTGCTCGGCGAATGCCGCTCGAAAGAGATCTTGGCCGCCTACGGCATTCCCGTCGCCACCACGCGCATGGCGGCCGACGTGGAAGAGGCGCTGGCCGTGGCGGCGGACATCGGCTATCCCGTCGCGCTGAAAATCCATTCGCCCGACATCGCCCACAAATCCGACGTGGGCGGCGTGGCGCTCGACCTCGACACGCCCGACATCCTGCGCACGGCCGCCGCCGCCATGCTCAAGCGCGTGCGCCGCATGCGTCCCGACGCCCTGATCGACGGCTTCACGGTGCAGCAGATGGCGCGCCGGCCGCAATCGCATGAATTGATCGTCGGCGTCACGACCGACGCCGCCTTCGGCCCTGTGATATTGGTGGGGCAGGGCGGCATCGCCGTGGAAGTGACGGCCGATCACGCCATCGGCCTGCCGCCCCTGAACATGGTGCTGGCGCGCGACATGCTGGCGCGCACGCGCGTGTCGAAACTGCTGGCCGGCTACCGCAACCAGCCGCCGGCCGACATCGACGCCATCTGCTATACGCTGATCCAGGTGGCCGAACTGGTGGCCGACATCGGCGAGCTGGCCGAACTCGACATCAACCCGCTGGTGGCCGACGCGGACGGCGTGATCGCCCTCGACGCGCGCATCCGCCTGCAGCCCGGGCAAAAGAGCGACCGCCTGGCCATCCGCCCGTATCCGCAGGAGCTGGAAGAGCAGGTGACGTGGATGGACCAGCCGATTCTGCTGCGTCCCATCCGCCCCGAAGACGCGCCGCAGCACATGGAGCTGTTCCACGCGCTGGACCCGGACGACGTGCGCCTGCGCTTTTTCACCTCCATGCGCGAGCTGCCCGTATCGCAGCTGGCGCGCCTGACGCAGATCGACTACGACCGCGCCATGGCTTTTATTGCCACACACACGGGGCCGGACGGCAAGCCGGAAACCCTGGGCGTGGTGCGCGCCGTGGCCGACCCGGACAATATCCACGCCGATTTCGCCATCGCCGTGCGCTCGGCCCTGAAAGGCAAGGGACTGGGCCACATCCTGTTCGAGAAGCTCGTCGATTATTTCCGCAGCCGCGGCACGGAAGCGCTCGTGGGCGAGGCCATGGCGCGCAACAAGGGCATGCAGCGGCTGGTGAAAAGCTTTGGCGGCGAAGTCACGCCGTCGGAAGAGCCTGGCGTCGTCAACCTGCATATCGGCCTGCGCGCGCCGTAAAAGAAAGCGCGCCTGGCCCGCCGCGGGTTTGTGCAGGATCAAACCGGCCGCTGTCGGTAGTCTTTACACTTTCACTTCCAGGATCAGACATCCAGCGCGTTTTCGGGAGTGAGTGCATGCTTACGGCAACATATATATTGGTTTCCCTGTCGGTGGAACAGGCCAGCATTCGCATGAGCTTGCTGGCTTTTCAGAAGTACATGCATGTGCAACTGCGCCACCAGAGCAGGCTCAGTTTGGCGCAGATGCAGTACGCGGGCGACTGGCTGAACCGGCTCTACCAGGGCGGCTACTGGCGCAAGGTGGAGATGTACCTGATCCCCGCCATCCGCCAGGCCGCGCCGCATGCGGATGGTCTGTTGGATGAAATCAACGGCTTGAACCATGCGGCGCTGGAAAGCATCAACGTCGTGCAGCAGCGCGCGGGCGCCGCCATCGACCATTCGGAATTGCAGGCCGAGCAGCTGTGCGCCGCCATCGACGCCTTTTGCGCGGCCTTGCTGCAGCGCCTGGAAAAAGAAGAGCGCGAGCTGTTCGCGCTGGCGCGCAAGGTCATCGTGGGCGAAACGTGGTTTGCCATCGCCTACCAGTTCCTCGCCCACGATGCGCGCGCGCAGGAAGCGCGCCGTGGCAAGGCGCAAGTGCTGCCCTTTGTTTTGCCGGCAGCCGGCGGCGCTGAAGCGGTGGCCGATGGCGCAGAGTCCAGCTCGCCCGTGCCGCCGCAGCCGCTGCGCGCGCAGGCTTGAACGGGTAGCGAGCGCACACCCCATTCTCCCGTTTGTACCGGGGGCGCTTTCCTGATTTTGCGCTGGCCCACCCATGGGGGAGTGCCGTGTTACTCACTCTGTTATTCACTATGTTACTCAATTGGTAACTTGTACATACCTGTCCGATGCAATACCCCGGGCTTTGTTATGATGGTGGTTTTGATCCACGCGAAACCCGTCATGTTCGAATTTCTCTTCAAGCGTTCTGCCAGCAAGACTGCCGTCCCCGATCCTGTCGTGGCAGAACAGGCCGCCGCCTCGGCGCAGAGCGCATCGCGCCGCGCCGAACAGGTTGCGCGCGCCCATGCCGTGGCCGGCGACGAAACCGCCGCCTTTGAATTCATCGTGTCCAGCGAATTTGCCGATGCCCGCCTGATCGCGGCCGAACACATCCATGCCTTGCCCCTGCTGGAAAAAGTCCACCACGCCATGCGTAACACGGACCGCCGCGTTGCCAAGCTGATGCAGGGCCGCATCGACCTGATCCGTCACCAGGCCGCCGAGACGCAGCGCGCCCAGGCCAGCATCGACACGGCCCAGCGCCTGTTGAACGATGAAAAGCTGAGCCCTAACCAGGTTGCCGAGCTGGACCGCCAATGGCAAGTCATCAAGGCCACGCCCGAGCTGGCGACGGCGTTTGCCGCCGCGCGCGCCGCGCTGGCCGCCCGCCTGGAAGCGCAAGTGGCGCTGCAGCGCGCCGTGATCGACGCCGTTGCCGCCACGCGCGCCTTGGCTGCCAGCGGCCAGTCCGCCGGCGAGCTGGCGCAGGCGCTGGCACGCCTCGACGCGGAACATGCGCAGCATGCGCAATCGCCCGAGCGTGCCTCCTTGCCGAAACACCTGGAAACGGATTTCACGCAGGCGCGCGAGCAGGCGCAGTCCGCCTTGCAAGCGCTGCAGCAGCACCAGGCCGTGTTCGACGCACGCCAGGCCGCGCTGGCCGAATGGCAGGCGCAAGACGCCGCCACGCTCGACTTGGATGCCTTGAAACGCGCGTGGCAAGCCTTGCCGCGCCTGCCCGATTCGCCATTGTCCGACAGCCTGCAGCAGCAATTTGCGGCCGTGTTGGCCAGCGCGCCGGCGCCCGTGCAGACGGCAACAACAGAGGCTGCAGCGGCCCATGCCGAGCCTCTACCTGTACCGCGCAAGCCGCGCCAGGAACACGCGCCCGTGTCGAAAGAAGCGACGGAGCAATTCTTCAAGGTGCTCGACGCCATGGAAGCGGCGTTGCAGGATGGCTTGCTGCACGTGGCTTCCGAGCACGATAAAACTTTGCGCGATACCAAACACGGTCGGCTGACGCCGGCGCAAGCGGACCGCCTGGCCCACGTGCGCGCAGAGTTCAAGCGCCTGGCCGACTGGGCGCGCTGGGGCGGCAACGTGTCGCGCGAGGAACTGGTCAAGGCGGGCGAGGAATTGCCGGCGCAGCAACTCCCAATGGCCGAGCTGGCCAAGAAAGTGGGCAGCCTGCGCGAGCGCTGGAAGTCGCTCGACACCCTGTCCGGTCCCGCACCGAAGTCTTTGTGGGAGCGTTTCGACGCGGCATGCAGCGTGGCCTATGCGCCGGCGGCCCAGCATTTCAAGCAGCTGGCCGAAGAGCGCCACGGCAATGCGGCCAAGGCCCAGGAATTGATCGCGGAAACGGCGACCCTGGCGGCCGAAGAAAGCACCGACTGGAAACACGTCGCGTCCGCCTCGCAGCGTTTGCGCCAGGCGTGGACGCGCCTGGGCACCATCGACCGCAAGGAAAAGAAACGCCTGGATGCGGAATTTGGCGCCGCGCTGGACGCCCTGTCGAAGCCGCTGGAAACGCAGCGCCAGATCGAGACGGCGCGCCGCGAACAATTGATCGTCGAAGTGGGCTTGCTCAAGCCTTCGGAGCGCAATACGGTCGACATGCTCAAAGCCTTGCAGGATAAATGGCAGGAACTGGCGAAAGCCCTGCCGCTCGAGCGCCGCGCGGAACAGGCGTTGTGGCAGCGTTTCCGCGCCGCCTGCGACGATATCTTCGCCAGGCGCAAGGAAACGGCCCACGCGGCCGACCACGAGCGCCGCGAACACCTGCATGCGCGCGAAGCGCTGTGCGCCGCGCTGGAAACGGCCGTCGTGCCCGAGGGCGACGACAAGAGCCGCACCGCCTTCATCAATCACTTGCTGCGCGACACGCGTGCCGCATGGAACGCCACGGGTCCCGTGCCGCGCGCCAGCGAAGCGAAGGTCGAGCAGCGCTACCAGGCGGCTGTCGCCGGCGTGCAAGCGCAGGCGGACGCCATCGCCGAACGGGCTGGCGCGGCCCAGGCCAACGCCTTGCGCGACAAGCTGCGATTGGTGCAATCGCTGGAAGTTTCACTGGCTGATGGCGGCGCCGACGACGCGCAAGCGTGGAGCGAGCGCTGGAGCGCCTTGCCGCCGCTCGACACCCAGTACGAACGCAGCCTGCAGCAGCGCTTTGCCGCCGCCCAGGCCGCGCTGGGCGAGGGCGCTGCCGCCTACGTGCGGCAATTGCAATCGAACCAGGAGCGTTTGCTGGCTGAAGTCTTGCGCCTGGAAATCGTCGCCGGCGTCGACAGCGGCGCCGAATTTGCCCGCGACCGCCTGAAGATGCAGGTGGAAGTGCTGCAATCGTCGCTCAAATCGGGCCAGAAGCCGCTCACGCAAGCGTCGCAGCTGATGCAGCTGTGCGCGATTGCCGCCGCCACCGATGCGCGCACGGCCAGCCGCATCGAAACCCTGCTGCGCCGTATCGGAGGAAACGTCAAATGAGTACCACCGTCCGCATCCAGCAAGCTGATTTTGACTTGAGTCAAGAAATCGCACAATTGCGTGCAGGCAACCCCAAGGTGGGCGCCGTCGTCGGCTTCGTCGGCACGGTGCGCGACATGAACGAAGGACTGGACGTGGCGGCCATGGAGCTCGAGCACTATCCGGGCATGACGGAAAAGTCCATCGAAACCATCGTCGAGCAGGCGCGGGGCCGTTGGCCCCTGTCCGGGGCGCTGGTGATCCACCGCGTGGGGCCCCTGCTGCCACAGGAGCAGATCGTGCTGGTGGCGGTCTCGTCCGCTCACCGGGGCGAGGCCTTCGCCGCCTGCGAATTCATCATCGACTACCTGAAGACGGAAGCGCCGTTCTGGAAGAAGGAAGACACGCCCGAAGGGGCGCGCTGGGTCGATGCGCGCGACAGCGACGAGACGGCGCTGGACAAGTGGGCGGCAAAAGCAAGCGCCATTTGAATCGTACGGGTCCCGCACCGTAGCTTTTGCCCAAATGCATCGGTTTTCTGCTTTGTGTATGCTTGAAAAGTACTGCCTCACCCCAATTTGGTTAACAACTAATTAACCGGGAGCGCCTTTCATGCGACAAGACAAACTCACTACCAAATTACAGGAAGCCCTGGCCGATGCGCAAAGCTTGGCCGTGGGCAATGACAACCCCTATATCGAACCAGTCCATTTGCTGACGGCCCTGTTGAACCAGGACGACGGCGGCGCCCGCTCGCTGTTGCAGCGTGCCGGCGTCAACGTGGGCGGCCTGTCCAAGGCCCTGGGCGCCTCGATCGAACGCTTGCCCAAGGTATCGGGCACGGGCGGCGACGTGCAGGTCAGCCGCGAATTCGTGGCCTTGCTGAACCTGGCCGACAAGGAATCGCAAAAGGCGGGCGACCAGTTCGTCTCCAGCGAAATGGTCTTGCTGGCCATGACGGACGACAAGTCCGACTGCGGCAAGCTGGCGCGCGAAAACGGCCTGACCCGCAAGGCCCTGGAAGCGGCCATTGACGCCGTGCGCGGCGGCAACAAGGTCGACTCGCAGGAGGCCGAAGGCCAGCGCGAAGCCCTGAAAAAATATACGCTGGACCTGACGGAGCGGGCGCGCAAGGGCAAGCTCGACCCCGTCATCGGCCGCGACGACGAAATCCGCCGCACCATCCAGATCCTGCAGCGCCGCAGCAAGAACAACCCCGTGCTGATCGGTGAACCGGGTGTGGGCAAGACGGCCATCGTCGAAGGCCTGGCGCAGCGCATCGTCAATGGCGAAGTGCCCGAGTCCTTGAAAGGCAAGCGCGTACTGTCGCTGGACATGGCCGCCTTGCTGGCCGGCGCGAAATTCCGCGGCGAGTTTGAGGAACGCCTGAAATCCGTGCTGAAAGAACTGGCCATGGATGAAGGGCAAACCATCGTCTTCATCGACGAGATGCACACCATGGTGGGCGCGGGCAAGGCCGAAGGTGCGATGGACGCGGGCAATATGCTGAAACCGGCGCTGGCGCGCGGCGAGCTCCATTGCGTGGGCGCGACGACCCTCGACGAGTACCGCAAGTACATCGAGAAGGATGCCGCGCTGGAACGCCGTTTCCAGAAAGTGCTCGTCGACGAGCCGACCGTGGAAGCGACGATCGCCATCCTGCGCGGCTTGCAGGATAAATACGCGCTGCACCACAAGGTGGAGATCACGGACGCGGCCATCATTGCCGCCGCCGAGCTGTCGCACCGCTACATCACGGACCGCTTCCTGCCCGACAAGGCGATTGACCTGATCGATGAAGCGGCGGCGAAGATCAAGATCGAGATCGATTCGAAGCCGGAAGTGATGGACAAGCTGGAACGCCGCTTGATCCAGCTGAAAATCGAGCGCGAAGCCGTCAAGAAGGAAAAGGACGAAGCGTCGTTGCGCCGCCTGGGCCTGATCGAGGAAGAGATCGTCAAGCTGCAGCGCGAATACAATGACTTCGAGGAAATCCTGAAGGCGGAAAAAGCCGTGGTGCAAGGCAGCACGCACATCAAGGAAGAGATCGAAAACGTCAAGCTGCAGATGGAGCAGGCCACGCGCGAGAGCAACTGGCAGAAAGTGTCGGAGCTGCAGTACGGCAAGCTGCCGCAGCTGGAAGCCCAGCTCAAGCAGGCTGACAGCGGCATCCCGAAACTCGACCCCGACCAGCCGAAGCTGCTGCGCACGGAAGTGGGCGCCGAGGAAATCGCCGAAGTGGTGTCGCGCGCGACAGGCATACCCGTGTCGCGCATGATGCAGGGCGAACGCGACAAGCTGCTGCACATCGAAGAGAAACTGCATGAGCGCGTCGTGGGCCAGGATGAAGCGATCACGGCCGTGGCGGACGCCATCCGCCGCTCGCGCGCCGGCTTGAGCGATCCGAACCGTCCGTATGGTTCCTTCATGTTCCTGGGACCGACGGGCGTCGGCAAGACGGAATTGAGCAAGGCGCTGGCCACCTTCCTGTTCGATACGGAAGAATCGATGATCCGCATCGACATGAGCGAGTTCATGGAGAAGCATTCCGTGGCCCGCCTGATCGGCGCGCCGCCGGGCTATGTGGGCTACGACGAGGGCGGCTACCTGACGGAAGCCGTGCGCCGCAAGCCCTACAGCGTGATCCTGCTCGATGAAGTGGAAAAGGCGCATGCCGACGTCTTCAACGTGCTGCTGCAAGTGCTCGACGATGGACGCATGACGGATGGCCAGGGCCGCACGGTGGACTTCAAGAATACCGTCATCATCATGACCTCGAACCTGGGTTCGCATAAAATCCAGGCCATGGAAAGCGATGATCCCGGTGTCGTGAAGCTGGCCGTGATGGCCGAGGTGCGCTCGCACTTCCGTCCCGAGTTCGTCAACCGCATCGACGAAATCGTCGTGTTCCACGGCCTCGACGAGAAAAACATCGGCGCGATCGCGAAGATCCAGCTGAAGATTCTCGAAGAACGCCTGGCGCGCATGGACATGCAGCTGAGCCTGACCGACGCGGCCTTGCAGCAAATCGCCGAAGCGGGCTACGACCCGGTGTATGGTGCCCGTCCGCTGAAACGGGCGATCCAGCAGCAGATCGAAAATCCGCTGTCGAAGCTGATCCTGGAAGGCAAGTTCGGCCCGAAAGACGAGATCCGCATCGACGCCCAGAACGGCAACCTGGTGTTTACGGGCGCGCAGGTGGGGTTGGACAAGGTGTAATTTTTACCCCAACGGCAAAGTGCCGGGGTCAGACCCGTCGGGTCTGACCCCAGTTTTACGCTGTGGGGTGTTGGCACAAGCTAACATCGGGATATTCTAAAGCAAGGGCGCAATCGGGCTAGACCTGATCGCGCCCTTCTTGCTATCATCGTCACTATTTTCTGACTAATTCCGGAGGCGGTACGATGGCAAACACATGGCAAGCAGGGCGGCGCATTGGAGTGGGACTGGCCTTGGCGGCGGCCGTACTGGCCTTGCCTGCGCACGCTCAGGCCCAGGAAGAAAAAGTCCTGAACATCTATAACTGGTCGGACTATATCGGCGACGATACGATCAAGAATTTTGAGAAGGAAACGGGCATCAAGGTGCGCTACGACGTTTTCGACAATAACGAAATCCTCAATGCGAAACTGGTGGCGGGCAAGTCCGGCTACGACATCGTCGTGCCGACGGCCCAGTGGGCGCGCCTGCAGATCGATGCGGGCCTGCTGCGTAAACTCGACAAGAGCAAGCTGACGAATTTGGGCAACCTGGATCAGAACCTGCAGGCCAAGCTGGCGAAGATCGACCCGAACAACGATTATTTGGTCGACTGGCTGTGGGGCTACACGACGGTGGGCATCAACGTCAACAAGGTCAAGGCCGCGCTGGGCGGCATGCCCATGCCCGACAATGCCTGGGACTTGGTCTTCGACCCGAAATATGCGGCCAAGCTGAAATCGTGCGGCGTGTCCTTCCTCGACTCGCCGTCGGAAGTGCTGCCGGCCGCCCTGCAATACCTGGGCAAACCCGCCTACTCGAAAACGGCCACCGACTACCAGGAAGCGGGCAAGGTGCTGCAGGCGATCCGCCCTTATGTGACCCTGTTCAGCTCGTCAGGCTACATCAATGACATGGCCAACGGCTCCGTCTGCGTGGCGCTGGGCTGGTCGGGCGACATCAATATCGCGCGCCAGCGCGCCATCGATGCGAAAAACGGCAATGTGATCCAGGTGCTGGTGCCGAAGACGGCCGCCCTGATGTTCGACACCATGGCGATTCCCGCCGACGCGCCGCACCCGAACAATGCGCACCTGTTCATCAACTATATTTTGCGTCCGCAAGTGCATGCCAGCCTGAGCAACAAGGTGTTCTACGCGAACCCGAATCCGGCCAGCATCAAATATGTACGCAAGGACATCGGCGAGAACAAGGCCATCTTCCTGTCGGACGCCGACAAGCAGCGCATGGCCGCGCCTGAAGCGACCACGGCCGACATCCGCCGCTTGATGACGCGCATCTATACGAAGTTCAAAACGGGAGTGTAAGACGGGAGTATAAAAACAAGGATGGCGCGAGGGACGGGCCTGTTGGGCCGTCGCTGGCGCCATGCGATAGTGCCGAGGTGAGCGCTACTCGTGATAGCGGTCCATCAGCTTATGGTGGCTGCCGCGCATTTCTTCGACCAGTTCAAAGGCGACAAAGCCGATGATGGCGGCGAAGATGGCGATGAAGAGAAAAACGAGGAAGGTGATTAACATGGTCTTTCAGCCGCCGTTGGACGGCTGTCCGCTGGGTTGCTCAATGTGCGGGAGCAGGGCTCTTGCACGTAGTTGATGCAATTAAACTCTAGCAGATCGGCAGCGCTTTACAAGGCTGCTGAGTTGCGAACCCCACTAGTATTTGTCCCAGCGCACTTTTTGCGCATTTCCCCGCTTCGCCCGCTTATTTCACGCCCCTTACTTCACCACCAGGTCATGCGCCATCACCGCCTTCAAATAGATGCTGACGGGGTCGCCTGGCTCGCGCTGCGAAAACCACCAGGCGCTGGCCTTGCGCATTTCCCATTCCTGGTCCTCGCCCGTCAGCAGCAGGGCGGCCGCCTGACCCAGGGTGGGCTGGTGACCGACGATGAGCACGGTTTCCTTGCCGCCGGGCCAGTTGGCCGCCTTGAGGATGTCTTCCGCTTCGGCGCCGGGCGCCAGTTCCGGCATCAGCTTGAACTTGCGCCCCAGCGCCTCCGCCGTTTGCAGGGTGCGCAGGGCGGGGCTGACGAGGATGCGGCAATTTTCCGGTAGTTGCGAGGCCAGCCATTCCCCCATGCGGCGCGCCTGCTTCTGGCCTTTGACCGTCAGGGCGCGTTCGAGGTCGGGGACGCCCGGCTCGGCTTCTGCGTGTCGCCACAAGATGAGATCCATGCTGTGCTCCTCTGTGTTGAATTGCCTATTCGCCGACCTCCGCGCCCGGCGTGCCCAGTGTGTGCATCAGGTATTGCTGGGCGCTGAACGGTGTTTGCTTGCCGCGCGGCTTGCGGCGCGCGTAATGACCGGTCGGCTCCAGTTCCCATGCATTTGTATTATCCTTCAAATACGGATTCAAGCCTTCGGCGATCACGCGCCGTTTCAGCGCCCGGTCAAGTACCGGGAAAGCCACTTCCACACGGCGGAACAGGTTGCGGCTCATCCAGTCGGCGCTGGCCAGGTAGACATCGTGCGCCAGGTCGTTGCGGAAGTAGTAAATGCGGCTGTGTTCGAGGAAGCGGCCGATCACGGAGCGCACCTTGATGTTTTCCGACAGGCCCGGCACGCCCGGCTTCAGGGTGCAGGCGCCGCGCACGATCAGGTCGATCTTCACGCCATCGGTCGAGGCCGCATACAGGGCGCGGATCACGGATTCATCAACGAGCGCGTTGACTTTCACGATGATGCGCCCGCGCCGGCCCGAACGGGCGATCTTCGCCTCGTTGCGGATGGCCTTGATGATCTCGCTTTGCAGGCCGAACGGCGCCAGCCACAAGTGGTTCAGGTTGTGCGGCTTGGTCAGGCTCGTCAGGTGGATGAAGACTTCATTGACTTCCACGGCCAGGTCCTGGTTCGCCGTCAGCAAACCGAAGTCCGTGTACAGCTTGGTCGTCGTCGGATGATAGTTGCCGGTGCCCAAGTGGGCGTAGAAGCGCAGCGCGCCTTCTTCGCGGCGGATGACGAGCGCCACCTTGGCATGGGTTTTCAATCCCACCACGCCGTACACGACCTGTGCGCCCGCCTGTTCCAGCTTGTCGGCCCAGTTGATATTGGCTTCTTCATCGAAACGCGCCATCAATTCCACGATGACGGTCACTTCCTTGCCCATCTTCGCCGCCGTGATCAGGGACTCCATCAAGTCCGAGTTCATGCCCGTGCGGTAGATCGTCTGCTTGATGGCGACGACGGAGGGATCGTAGGCGGCGCTGCGGATGAAGTCGATCACCGTCTGGAACGACTGGTACGGGTGGTGCAGCAGGATGTCGTGTTTGCTCAGCGCGGCAAAGATGTCGTTGCCGATGGCTTTATGCGCGAGGCCGGGGAAGAACGGTGGGAAGCGCAGCTCTGGCTGTTTGACGTGGTCGATCATTTCCGACAGGCGCACCAGATTGACGGGGCCGTTGACGCGGTACAGCCGGCTTTGATCCAGGCTGAACTGGTCGAGCAGGAACTGCGACAATTCTGGAGGGCAATTGCGCGCCACTTCCAGGCGTACGGAAGTGCCGAACTGGCGGCCGACCAGCTCGCCTTTCAGGGCCTGGCGCAGATTCTTGACTTCATCCTCGTCCACCCACAGGTCGCTGTCGCGCGTGACGCGAAATTGCGAATAGGCGATCACCTCACGCCCGGCAAACAGGTCCGAGATGTGCGCATGGATGACGGACGACAATAAACAGAAGGACACGCCATCGCCGGAAATCTCGTCCGGCAGCTTGATGACGCGCGGCAAGACGCGGGGCGCCTTGACGATGGCGATGGCCGTGCCGCGGCCGAACGCATCCTTGCCGCTCAGCGAGACGATGAAATTGAGACTTTTATTCACCACCTGCGGAAACGGGTGGGCCGGGTCCAGGCCGATGGGCGTCAGCAGGGGCCGCACTTCGCGGTCGAAATACTGCTTGACCCACGCGCGCTGCGCCTCGTTGCGGTCGCTGTCGCGCAGCAAATGCACGCCCGCTTCGCGCAGGGCCGGCAAGACTTCGCTATTTAATATCTCGTACTGGCGTTCCACCAGCGCATGGCATTCCTTGCCGATGCGCTCCAGGTTGGCCGCCAGGGCAGGGTGGCCGGCCAGCGAACCGCCGATGCTGCCGGCCGCCAGCAGGCTGGCCACGCGCACCTCGAAGAACTCATCCATATTGCTGCTGACGATGCACAGGTAGCGCAGGCGCTCGAGCAGCGGAATGTTCGGGTCTTCCGCCTGGGCCATCACGCGCCGGTTGAAAGTCAGTTGCGACAGCTCGCGGTCAAGCAGGATGCCCGATTTGGTCACTTCCGTGTGCAGTTCAGGTTTCATATTCTTTTGTCTTTGCAGATAGTTAATTCTAGCCGTATTTCATCATGTATGACGCGTTGTGAGTGTAATCATGAAATATGACGTAAGCGTGACATACGCTGTCATAAAGCGTCGCCACCTCTGTCATTTTTCGCGCTGAAAATGGCAGTTCCCCGGGCGTAGGCAATTATTTCAGGATTTTTTACCCATGTCATAAAGCTGTCATATTCGCTTGCTAGACTGCGCAGCATTCAACCGGGACTTTGAGCCCCAACAACCCTGAGGACTTGATATGCAAATGAAGCAAATGTTCAAATTTATCGTCGTGGGTGCTTCGGCAGCGATGGCATTTTCTTCCGCTTCCGTCATGGCGGCAGATATGACAGGTGCTGGCGCAACCTTCCCGTACCCGATCTACGCCAAATGGGCCGAGACGTACAAAGCCAACACGGGCAACGGCCTGAACTACCAGTCCGTCGGTTCCGGCGCCGGCATCAAGCAAATCAAGGCAAAAACTGTTGAATTCGGCGCTTCGGACATGCCTTTGAAGGCGGAAGAGCTGGAAGAGGCAGGCCTGATGCAGTTCCCGGCCATCATGGGCGGCGTGGTCACCATCGTCAACCTGGACGGCGTAACCCCAGGCCAACTGAAAATGACGGGTAAAGTCGTTGCCGACATCTACCTGGGCAAGATCACCAAATGGAGCGCGCCTGAAATCGCCGCCCTGAACAGTGGCGTCAAGCTGCCGGACACGGAAATCACCGTGGTGCACCGCGCCGACGGTTCGGGCACGTCGTTCCTGTTCACCGACTTCCTGTCGAAAACCAACCCGGAATTCAAATCGAAAATCGGCGCTGGCTCGGCTGTGAAATGGGCCGTGGGCGTGGGCGGCAAGGGTAACGAAGGCGTCGCCGCCAACGTGCAGCGTATCAAGGGTTCGATCGGCTACGTCGAGTGGGCTTACGCCAAGAAGAACAAGATGTCGCACACCCAGCTGCAAAACAAGGACGGCAACTTCCTGCAGCCTGACGACGAAAACTTCAAGGCAGCCGCCGCTTCGGCACCTTGGACGCAAACCCCAGGCTTCGGCGTGGTCCTGACCGACCAGGCTGGCAAGAACAGCTGGCCTATCACGGGCGTGTCGTTCATCCTGATGCACAAAGTACAGGCTGACGCAGCCAAGGCCAAAGAAGTCCTGAAATTCTTCGACTGGGCCTACAAGAACGGCGGCGCCGCTGCCGTTGAGCTGGACTACGTGCCTATGCCGGCATCGGTCGTGAAATTGGTGCAGGAATCGTGGAAAGCCAACCTGAAAGACGCTTCCGGCAAGTCGATCTACTAATCGCATGGCCTGAGTCATGCATCCTTGCCCCGTCAGCAGCACGGCGGGGCAGGGAGTTAGCCAGGACCGCCCGCAAGCCCTTGCAGGCGTTCCCGGCTAAAAGAGCACGATAAAAATAGCAGTACCTGCAGTACCACCCATATGGCACACTATGAGCGCACAATCTACCTCCTCCACGATCCCCATGCCAGGCGGCACCATGACCGATTCCATCAGTCACGCGCAAATGCTTTCCACCATGCGCAAGCAGCGCTTCCAGGATTTCATGTTCCACAAGGTGACGATGCTGTTCGCCCTGTCGGTGCTGATCGTCCTGGTCGGCATCATCATTTCGCTGATCATGGAATCGATACCGGCCTTCAAGACCTTCGGCCTGCATTTCATCGTTTCGGCCGAGTGGGACCCCGTCAATGACCAGTACGGCGCCCTGATCCCCATTATCGGCACCCTGGTGACGTCCGTCATCGCTCTGCTGATCGCCTTTCCCGTCAGCTTCGGCATCGCCCTGTTCCTCACGGAAATCTGCCCGGCCTGGCTGCGCCGCCCGCTGGGCACGGCTGTCGAGCTGCTGGCCGGCGTGCCATCGATCATCTACGGCATCTGGGGCCTGTTCGTGTTTGCGCCCCTGTTTGCCGACCACGTCCAGCCCATCCTGAAAGCCACCTTGGGCAACGTGCCCGTCATCGGCCAGCTGTTCAGCGGCCCCATGATGGGCATCGGCCTGCTGACGGCCGGCCTGGTGCTGGCCATCATGATCATCCCCTTCATCGCTTCCGTGATGCGCGACGTGTTCGAGATCGTTCCTGCCGTGCTGAAGGAATCCGCATACGGCCTGGGCTGCACGCGCTGGGAAGTGGTGCGCAAGATCGTCTTGCCATACACCAAGACCGGCGTCGTCGGCGGCGTCATGCTGGGCCTGGGCCGCGCGCTGGGCGAAACCATGGCCGTGACCTTCGTCATCGGCAACGCGAATAAACTGTCGTGGTCGCTGTTTGCCGCCGGTAACAGCATCACCTCCCTGCTGGCGAACGAATTCGGCGAAGCGCAATCGGCGCTGCACGTGTCCTCGCTGTTCTCGCTGGCCCTGATACTGTTTGTCATCACCTTTATCGTCTTATCCGCCGCCAAGCTGATGCTGGCTGGCATGTCCCGCAAGGAAGGCACGAAATGAGCCAAGTAAGCACTCTCGACGCTCCGGTCAAGCCGGCCATGAATCCCGTCTACCGCAAGCGCCTGCTGATGCACCGCATCGGCATCGCCCTGTCGGTGGGCGCCATGGCCCTGGGCCTGGCCGTGCTCGTGTGGATTTTGTGCACCCTGGTGATCAAGGGTTTCGGCGCACTGTCCATCGACTTGTTCACGCAAACGACGCCGGCCCCCGGCAGCGAAGGCGGCGGCTTGATCAACGCCATCGTCGGCAGCGCCCTGATGGTGGGCCTGGCGACTGTCGTCAGCACCCCGATCGGCATCCTGGCCGGCATCTACCTGGCCGAATACGGCGAAGAAAACAAGCTGGCGCAAGTGACGCGTTTCGTCACCGACATCATGCTGTCGGCGCCATCGATCGTCATCGGCCTGTTCGTGTATGCGCTGTACGTGGCGCATGTGAAACACTTCTCCGGTTACGCGGGCGCCATCGCGCTGTCGCTGATCGCCGTACCCGTGGTCGTGCGCACGACGGACAATATGCTGCGTCTGGTACCGAACAGCCTGCTGGAAGCCGCGTTTGCCCTTGGCGCGCCACGCTGGAAGGTCGCCACCCTCGTGCGCTTGCGCGCCGTCAAGGCGGGCGTGATCACCGGCGTACTGCTGGCATTGGCCCGCATCGCCGGCGAAACGGCGCCGCTGCTGTTCACGGCCCTGAATAACCAGTTCCAAAGCTTCAACATGAATGCGCCGATGGCCAACTTGCCGTCCGTCATCGCATCGTTTGCGATGAGCCCGTACGACAACTGGCGCTCGCTGGCCTGGGGCGGCGCACTGCTGATCACCTTCAGCGTGCTGGCCTTGAATATCCTGTCGCGCACCGTGTTCAGCCAAAAAGTCCCTAATTAAACAGATACCGAGCGAAGCGAACCCCTATGAATACGCAAATGAATCCAGCCCAAGACTTGGCACCAAAGAAAAAAACCATCGAGATTTCGGGCCTGAACTTTTTTTACGGCAAAACGCAAAGCCTGCATAACGTTAATCTCGATATCCACGAGAAGAAGGTCACGGCCTTCATCGGCCCGTCCGGTTGCGGCAAGTCGACCCTGCTGCGTACCTTGAACCGCATGTACGATCTGTACCCGGGCCAGCGCGCGGAAGGCTCGATCCTGTACCGCGGGCGTAACGTGCTCGACGCGGATCAGGACGTCAACATGCTGCGCGCCAAGGTCGGCATGGTGTTCCAGAAGCCGACGCCGTTCCCCATGTCCGTCTACGACAACATCGCCTTCGGCGTGCGCCTGTATGAGGACCTGTCGAAGGGCGAAATGGACGAGCGCGTCGAGTGGGCCCTGAAAAAGGCCGCGCTGTGGGGCGAAGTCAAGGACAAGCTGAGCAAGAGCGGCCTGTCGCTGTCGGGCGGCCAGCAGCAGCGTTTGTGCATCGCGCGCGGCGTGGCCGTGAAGCCGGACGTCTTGCTGCTCGATGAACCGACCTCGGCGCTGGACCCGATCTCGACCTCGAAAGTGGAAGAGCTGATCAGCGAACTGAAACAGGATTACACGATCGCCATCGTGACGCACAATATGCAACAGGCGGCGCGCTGCTCCGACTACACGGCCTATATGTATTTGGGCGAGCTGGTGGAATTCGGCGAAACGGACCAGATCTTCATGAATCCGGCCCGCAAGGAAACGCAGGATTACATCACGGGCCGCTTCGGCTGATCCGCCCCGCGCATACACAACAACTGAATACGGAGAGACAGCATGATAGGCGAACATTCATCCAAGCAATACGACAACGAACTCGAAGCGATCCGCTCGAAAGTGCTGCTCATGGGCGGCATCGTTGAAACCCAGTTCCTCGACGCGATGACGTGCTTTCGCATCGGCAACCCGGAACGCGCCGACCGCGTGATGCGCGAAGACGACGTCGTCAACCAGCTGGAAGTGTCGCTGGACGACGCCTGCAGCCATCTGATCGTGCGCCGCCAGCCGGCCGCCAACGATTTGCGCACCATCATGGCCACCATCAAGGTGATTACCGACCTCGAGCGCGTAGGCGACGAGGCGACGAAAATCGCCCGCGTGGCGAAGAATCTGCACAAGCGGGGCAACGGCGTCGTCAACCATTACGAGATGGTGCGCGGCATTGCCAACACGGCCACCGACATGCTGCACGACGCCCTGGACGCGTTTGCGCGCAACGATGGCAAGCAAGCCTTACAATTAATTGCACAGGATGCCATCATCGACCATGAGTTTCGGTCTATCATGCGCAACTTGATCACCTTTATGATGGAAGACCCGCGCACGATTTCGGCGGCGCTCGATACCCTGTGGGTGGCCAAGGCCATCGAACGGATCGGCGACCATGCGAAAAACATCGCCGAATACGTGATTTACGTGGTTGAAGGCAAGGACATCCGCCACACCAAGGTGGCTGCTCCCGCCATTTCCGAGGAGCTCCCTGAGTAAGCTTTATGGCATCTGATAAAACCACGGTATTGATTGTTGAAGATGAGCCGGCCATCGTTGAACTGGTGACCTATTCGCTGCGCGAATCCGGCTGGAATTGCTGTTCCGTACAAAACGTTGCCGATGCCTGGGAATTCATCCAGCACCGCACGCCGCACCTGATCCTGCTGGACTGGATGCTGCCGGACCAGACGGGCTTGCGTCTGCTGTCGCGCATCCGCGCCGACCGCAATTTCGCCGCCATCCCCGTCATCATGCTCACCGCCAAGAGCATGGAAGAAGACAAGCTGGCCGGCCTGAACAGCGGGGCCGACGATTACGTCACCAAGCCGTTCTCGCCACGCGAGCTGCTGGCCCGTGCCAAGGCTCTCTTGCGACGCAAGAGTCCGGAACACGCGCAGGCGCCCATGCGCGCGGGCAACGTGGCGCTGGACCCCGTCAGCTGCACGGTGATGATGGATGAACAGAAGATCGATATCGGCCACGCCGAATACAAGCTGCTGAAATTCCTGCTGGCCCATCCGGAACGCGTGTTTTCGCGCAGCCAGCTGCTCGACAAGGTGTGGGGCGACCATGTGGTGATCGAGGAACGCACGGTCGATGTCCACGTATTGCGCTTGCGCAAAGCCTTGAAAGAGGCGGAAAGCCTGATCAAGACGGTGCGCAGCGTCGGCTACATGTTGTCTGAAAAGTAAAGCTTGACTCTATGAATCCGAAATTGCTGTTCTGGGTACCGGCCGCCTTGCGCATGGTGCTGGCGCTGCTGGGCGTGGCCGTCGTCTGGTATCTGTTTGGCGCCACGTATGCGCTGGGCATCGCCTTCGTGCTGATGGCCATGATGGTGTTCGTGCAGCTGTCGTATCTGTTCCAGCTGAGTAACTGGCTGGACAATCCGCAAAGCGCCAAGCTGCCCGACGGCTGGGGCGCCTGGACCAGCATTTTCGCGCGCCTGTACCGCATGCGCCGCGACGACGAGAAAAACCAGGCCGAGCTGACGGAATGGCTGGCGCGTTTCCGCCAGGCCATGCACCTGTTGCCCGACGGCGTCGTCATCATGGACGACGTGCTGTTCCTCGAATGGTGCAACCCGGCCGCCGAGAAACATCTGGGTCTCACGCACGAGCGCGACAAGGGCATGCGCGTGACGAACCTGATCCGCAGCCCCGAGTTCATGGATTACATCATCCTGGGCCGTTACGACCAGCCGCTGACGATCACTTTCCGCAACCGCAAGCTGATCGTGCAGATCATTCCATTCGAGAATCGCCGCCAGATCCTCGTCACGCATGACGTGACGGAGACGGAACGCATCGAAATGATGCGCCGCGACTTCATCGCCAACGCGTCGCACGAATTGCGCACGCCGCTCACCGTCATCGTCGGCTTCCTGGAAATCGCTTCCGCAGAGCTGGACCTGGACGCCACCACGCGCGCCTCCCACCTCAAGCTGATGACGGAGCAGGGCCACCGCATGCAGCATCTGATCGAGGACATGCTGACCCTGTCGCGCCTGGAATCGGTCGATTATCCGCTGCGCCCCGAGCCGGTGGATATCAAAAAGCTCATGCAGCAAGTCTTGCGCGACGCCAAGGGCTTGTCGGCAGGCAAGCATGAAGTGACGATGGAATGCGACGGCCCCGACGTGCTGGGCAGCTACGACGAGCTGTACAGCGCCTTTGGCAACCTGGCGTCGAATGCCGTGCGCTATACGCCGGCCGGCGGCACCATCACCCTGCGCTGGCAGGATGGCCCGGCCGGTCCGCAATTCATCGCGCAAGATACGGGCATCGGCATCAGCCAGGAGCATATTTCGCGCCTGACGGAACGTTTCTACCGCGTCGACAAGAGCCGTTCGCGTGAAACCCAGGGCACGGGCCTGGGCCTGGCCATCGTCAAGCACGTGCTGCTGCGCCATGGCGGGACGTTGGCAATCCAGTCAGTGGCCGACAAGGGCAGCAGCTTCATCGTCAGCATGCCCAAGTCCGTCGTCACGCCGCTGCAGGGCGAATTGCTGGTCAAGTAAGCGGGGGAGGGGAGGACTTCTTCCCTGTTTCCTGCGCGACTAGTGCAAGCTTGGCATAAGTCGTTACAATCAGGCCATGACTTTAATCAACGCCTCTTTTCGCCACGCCGGCGCGCAACAACTGGCCCAGTCGCTGCAGGCTGCGCGCCACGATACTTTATCCCTGTTCGACTGTTACGTTACTGCCGGCCTGGACGTGGTGGCCGGCCTGCCCCGCCATCCGCGCCTCAATCCTCCCTTGTGGCAACTTGCGCACATCGCCTGGTTTGCCGAGTGGTTCATCCTGCGCGAAGCCGCTTCCAGCCATCCGGCCGACGCCATTTATAATTCCCTGCTGACGCGCGGCGACGACTTGTTCGACGCCAATATGGTGGAGCAGCGCATGCGCTGGAAGCTGGAACTGCCCAGCCCGGGCGCGGTGAAAACGTATTGCCGCGAAGTACTCGACCGGGTGCTGGATAAACTGTCGCGCGAAGCCAATGTCGACAGCGCTCTGGCGCCGTACCGGCTGGCACTGGCGCATGAAGACTTGTGTGGCGAGGAAATGCTGGCCGGCCTGCAATGGCTGGGACTGGAGGCGCCGGAATCGCTGGCGGCCAGCCCGGCCTTGCCGCCAGGCGCGGGCGAGATCGCTTTTCCAGGCGGCACCATCGAACTGGGCTCGCAGCGCGGGGCCGGATTTGCTTTTGATAATGAATCGCCGCCCCACGCCTCCTACGTGCCGCCGTTTTCCATCGATGCCTGTGCCGTATCGAACGCCCAGTTTGCCGATTTTGTCGCCGACGGCGGCTATCAGAACCGCCAGTTCTGGAGCGCGGCCGGCAGCGCATGGCTGATGCAGCAGGAGCGCTCGTCGCCCCTGTACTGGCTGCGCGAAGCAACACAGTGGCGCACCATGCGCTTCGGCCAGCGCACGACCTTGCCGCCGAATGAAGCCGTGCGCCACATCAACCTGTATGAAGCGCACGCGTACTGCGCCTGGGCGGGGCGCCGCCTGGCGACCGAGGCGGAATGGGAGTATGCTGCGCTGTCCGGCCACCCGCGCTTTCACTGGGGCCAGGTGTGGGAGTGGACGGCGACGCCGTTCGAACCGTATCCGGGTTTTGCGGTCGATGCCTGGCGCGAATATTCGGCGCCGTATTTCATGCGGCACCAGGTGTTGCGCGGCGCCGCATTCGCCACGCCGCCGCGCCTGCATTCGCCCCGCATGCGCGCCTTCCATGCGCCCGAACGGGGCGACATCTTTGCCGGCCTTCGCACTTGCGCCTGGTAACAGGTAACCATTTCAGGATTCTTTTTGAGTACAGATAACGCCCCGCAGTTCATTCCCAAACGCATCACGCCCACGCCGGAACAGGTCGCCATCCAGACGGCGCAAAAGAAAGTGGTCTTGATCGACGCCAATGCCGGCGCGGCCAAGACGACGACCCTGGCCCTGCGCCTGGCCGAAGCGCTGCACCGCGGACGCGCGCCGGAACGCATGCTGGCCCTCGTCTTCACGGAAGCGGCGCGCGTGGCCCTGCGCCAGCGCCTGCTGGAAGTGGGTGTGCCGCTCGGTGTCGTCAAGCGCCTGACGGTCGACACCTTCGACGCCTTTGCCGCCAAGGTGCTGTTGCAGCTGGAAAACATGCAGGTGGCAGCCATGCGCAGCGATGAAGAGCTGCGCCCGATTGCCTGGGAAGCTTTGGCCGTCGTGTCGGAAAAATATGCTCACCGCTATCCGCTGGAAATCAACACGACGAACGGGGCGATTGCCGAATTCTTGAAACTGCAGCTGCGCACCAAGGCGCGCCTGGATTTCCAGAATCCCGACTTCGAAAGCAATTCCCTCGACGACAACCTGGAGCTGCTGGGCATGTCGCGCACGCATTATCTGTGGCTGCGCGAATACGAAGGCTTGCGCGGCGCCGACACGGGCGACATCCAGTTCCGTGCGCCGTTCGACGCCACCTACGACCTGGTGCGCATGCTCGACGGCGACGAGCCGCTGCGCCAGCAATTGCCGGCCTTCCAGATCATCGTGGCCGATGAATTGCACGATTTGAATGAAGCGTCGTTCCGCCTGCTGACCATGCTGATACGCCGCGGCAACGCGTTTTTCTGCGGCGCCGGCGACAAGGATCAAGTCATTTACACGTGGTCGGGCGCCGACCACCGCTTCCTGCGCCAGCGCTTCGAGCAGGAATTCCCCACCTTGCAGCGCTTGCCGTTGACGGCTTCCTATCGCTATGGCCCGCAACTGGCGCAGGCCGTGGGCGTGCTGAAAAACAAGGCCAGCGTGTCGGCCCTGTCGCGCGCCACCCACATCGAGCTGCTCGAGTACGACCATGCGCAGCCGCAGGCGTGCAGCGCCCAGCTGATCGCCGCGCTCGAACACGCGCATGCGGGCACGACGGCTATTTTGCTGCGCGACCGCGACCAAGCCATCCGCGTGGAAACAGCGTTGTTCCAGAGCGGCATCGCGTATGGCCTGGTGGACATGAACAGCTATCTGCTGAGCCTGGAAGTGCTGATGCTGCGCGGCATGGTTGCCATCGCCCGCAAGGACTTGCATGCGATCAAGAGCGGCCCGCGCCGCGGTGAAATCCTCGAAGCCCTGGTGGCCTTCGCGGAAATCCCTTTTACACGCGCGGAATTGCAGCAAGCCAAGGCCGACGTGGCCAACTATCCCGACTTGCTGGAAGGCTTCTTGACGAACCAGCTGGCCAAGTCGCAGAACCAGGACAAGGCGGCGCTGACCCTGGCCGCCGTCGATTACCTGCGCGCACTGCCCCCGGATGCCCTGGCGGGCGAGGCGCTGCGGCACATCTTTGGCCTGATGCAGCTGGAACAGACGGCGCGCCGCATCTATGTCGACCCGGCCCAGGCGCGGGTCGTCGCCCGTTCCCTGCACGGCTTTATCGCCGTGTGCAGCGAAGCGGGGGTGGCGCTGGGCGGCTTTGCCGGCTGGCTGGGCGAGATGGAAGAGGCCGTGACGGTCTCGACCGGCAAGGCCAAGCTGGTCATCGCCTGCATCGACCAGATCAAGGGCCTTGAATACAACCACGTGATCTTGCCCTACCTGGCCGTCGACGAATTCCCGCGTAGCAAGACCGACCCGCTGGAAGAGGAAAACCGTTTCTATGTGGCCGCCACGCGCGCGCGCGACAGGCTCACCTTGCTCACGCCGGAAGATCCCGCCTACCGGAGCCGCTACATCGCCGCCCTGCAGCTGAAACAGAAGATTGTTGCCTCAAAGTCATAGATCTTTTGCCGCGCGGCTGCTTTTTGCGAAAGACGAAAGCGGGCATACTGGACTGGTGTGATTGACAGCAATCTAACCAGACAGGAGTAAAGCATGAAGATTTTCTTGACAGGCGCGGCAGGTTTCATCGGCAGTTCCATCGCGGCGGGCCTCGTGCGCGCGGGCCATCAGGTGACGGGTCTCGTACGCAAACCGGAGCAGGTGACCGAGCTGGTCAGCATTGGGGTGGAAGGTATCGTCGGTACCCTGAACGACCGCGAACTCATCATCGAGCAGGCCAAGGCGGCCGATGCCGTCATCAATGCGGCCAGCAGCGACCACCGGGGCGCTGTCGAAGCGATCCTCGAAGCGCTGGCCGGCACGAACAAGGTTTTCCTGCACACGAGCGGCTCGTCCATCGTGGGCGATGCGTCGGGCGGCGAGGGCACGGAACAGATCTATTATGAAGACAAGCTGCCGGCACCCACGGCCGACAAGGCGGCCCGGGTCGCCATCGATGACTTGATACTGGCCAGCGCAAGCCAGGGCGTGCGCGCGAGCGTGCTGTGCAACACCCTGATCTACGGCCATGGCGCCTTGCCGCGCGACAGCGTGCAGCTGCCCCGCTTGTTGAAACAGGCGCGCAAGAGCGGCATCGTGCGCCACGTGGGGCCGGGCCGCAATATCTGGTCCAACGTGCACATCGACGACGTCGTCAGCCTGTATTTGCTGGCGCTGGAAAAGTCGCCCGCCGGCACGTTTTACTTCGTCGAATCGGGCGAAGCGGCTTTCCGCGACATGACGGCCGCCATCGCCACCGCACTGGACTTGGGTCCCGCGCAGGACTGGCCGTTGCCCGAGGCCATTGCCGAATGGGGCTACGAGATGGCTTCCTACGGCCTCGGTTCCAACAGCCGCGTGCGCGGCGAGCGGGCACGCAAGCTGCTGGGCTGGCAGCCGCAGGGGCCGTCCGTGCTGGCATGGATCGAGAAGGACATGCTTAAGCCGCCGCACGCCGTCGCCGGTTGATGCAGCTCAGCAAAACAGCATCAGTGTGCGCTAGCGAACGGTGCTGTTTTGCGATCGGGAGTATGATGGCTCTGCTTGGTTGAGACGCACTGCCGTGAAGTTGGCGGCATGTTCGATCTTCCAGCAGGTCAGCCGGTCGCCTCAAGGATCGGCACCAGATTTTCGCCGCCGGCGCGTTTGCGCTCTGCGGCTGTGCACTGCAACTCCAGGTCGCGGTGTGTGCTGCGAACCCCTTCAAGGCCGGCCTAGCCGGTCTTTTTTTTGCCGGTTTTTTCTGCCGTTGCGCCATTCACCGCCACCTGTCCGCCATTCGCCGAAGCGCTGTTTTCGCGTGCCCGAAATCCGCGTATCTTTACGATCAACCAACTTCAAGGGGTGACCGTGAAACCTGAACCAGCGTATTACCGCCGTACCCAGCTGCTGTGGGGTGTGCTGCTGATCGCCATCGGCGCCATCATCCTGCTGGACCGGCTCGATGTGATCTATCTCCATGATTACTATGCACTATGGCATTATTGGCCGGTGATACTAGCCGTCTTTGGCCTCAACAAGCTGCTCACGCCCGTGTCCGCCAAGCAGGTGCTGAGCGGCCTGTGGCTGATCTTCTTCGCCGCCTGGTGGTATGTGTCGTATGAAGAACTGTGGAACTTGAATTTCTACAATAGCTGGCCCGCCTTGCTGATCGCCTGGGGCGTGGGCCTCGTGCTCGAACCGCTGTTGAACAAACATTTTATTGCCTACCGGGAGTCCGAGCATGAAAAATAGACCGCCGCTGCACTCGCCATCGCAGATCGTGCTGGGCGTCATCGTCATCGGCCTGGGGCTGCTGTTCCTGCTCGATAACCTCGGTTTCATCAATGTGCGCTATACCTTCCGCTTCTGGCCCACCATCCTCATCATTTTCGGCTTGCTGAAAATATCGCAAAGCCATTCCCGCTCCGGCTACATCCTCGGCGGTGTGATGGTCTTGCTGGGCCTGAGCTGGACCTTGAAAGCCATGGGCTTGTTCTATATCAACTGGAGCATGCTGTGGCCGCTGCTCATCATTGCCGCCGGCGTGGCCGTCGTGTCGAAATCCCTGCCAGGCGGGCGGCAGCGGCAGCGCCGCCGGCACTTTGCCGCGCCGCCCGATGCCAGCGCCGCGCCTGATGCATTCGGCCAGGCCAGGAATGGCGCCGTATCGCTCGACAAGGAAGTCGCCGGTGCCACTGCCGCTCCCGGCGCCGGCGCCCAGGCGGACGACGACAGCATCATCGAAGTGACGGCCATCCTCGGCGGCTATGTGCGACGCGTGTCGTCGCAGCGCTTCAGGGGCGGCGATATCAACGTCATCATGGCCGGCTGCGAAATCGACCTGCGCCAGGCATCGATCGAAGGCGAAGCCGTGCTCAACGTATTTGCCCTGTGCGGCGGCGTCACCATCAAGATCCCGCCCGACTGGAGCGTGGTCCTGCAGGGCACGCCCATCCTTGGCGGCTTCGAAGAAAAGACCATCGTGCCGCCGAACCAGAACAAGCGCCTGTACGTGACGGGATACGCCATCATGGGCGGCCTGGAAATCCGCAACTAGGCGCGCATGTCCGGACCTTTGTCGAAGCGGCGCGGCGCCGTCGTGGTGTTCCTGGTCTGCATCGCGCTGGGCCTGGCCCTGGCTTCCATCCTGGCCAGGGTGGCGCACGCGCCCTGGCTCAATGCCGTCCTGCTGGTGGCGCCCGCCACGCTCGTGTATGCGATCGGTTCGGGGTTTTCCGCGTTTTACCTGTGCCGTGCCTATCCCTTGCACGCCCGCCATCCGCTCGCCATCGCCGGCGTAATGGGCGTGGCGGCCCTGTTCGCGGGCTTGCTGTGGGCGACCCTGCTGCAATTTTTGAACAGCGTCAGCCTGTTGATGGAGCAGCACTGGCTGGGCGTGGACCTGACGCCATCGCTGCTGGCCCTGTTCTTCGGCCTGGGCGCGCTGCTGTATTGTCTGGCCGCCGCCGTGCATTATCTGCTGCTGGAATTCGTGCGCGCCAGGATGGCCGAGCAGCGGGGCCTGGAAGCCCAGCTGATGGCGCAGGAAGCGCAACTGCGCATGCTGCGCACGCAGATCGATCCCCATTTTCTGTTCAACAGCCTGAACTCCATCAGCGCCCTGACGTCTATCGATGCGGCGGGCGCGCGCCAGATGACCGTGCAGCTGGCCAGTTTCTTTCGCCAGAGCCTGAGCCTGGAAGCGCACAAGCACATCACGGTGCAAGAGGAACTCGTGCTGATTCGCCATTTCCTGGCCATCGAACAGGTGCGTTTCGGCGCGCGCCTGCAAGTGGCGGAAAGTGTCGACACTGCCGCGCTGGCGTGCCTGTTGCCGCCCATGTTGATACAGCCGCTGGTGGAAAATGCCGTTAAGCATGGTATCTGCGGCTTGACGGAGGGTGGCCAGATCGCCATCGAGGTGCGGCGCGCGGGCAGCCTGCTGCAGATCGCCGTGCGCAATCCCGTCGATGCGGATCAGGGGCCGGCGCGCGGCAATGGCGTGGGCCTGGAAAATGTGCGCCAGCGCCTGGCCGGCGCGTATGGCCACGAGGCCAGCGTGCACTGGGCGCGGCGCGGCGCGATGTTTGAAGTAACGCTATCGATGCCGGCACAGACCGGCGACACGGAGGAAGCATGATGCAGGCAAGAATGCGGGTGGCCATCGTCGATGACGAATTGTTGGCGCGCAGCGTGTTGCGCGAATACCTGGCGCGCCACGACGATATCGAGATCGTCGCCGAGTGCGCCAACGGCTTTGACGCCGTCAAGGCCATCGCGGAACTGGCGCCGGAACTGGTGTTTCTCGACATCCAGATGCCGCGCCTGGACGGTTTTGAAGTGGCCGAGCTGATCGGCGCGAAGACGCGTTTCATCTTTGTCACGGCCTACGACCAGTACGCCTTGAAAGCGTTCGAATGCCATGCCCTCGATTATCTGCTCAAACCGTTCAGCGAACAGCGCTTCGACCAGGCGCTGGCCCATGCGCGCGCCCACCGCAGCGTGCCCCAGACTGTGCAAACGCTGGCGCGCGAAGCGGCCACGCGCGCCGCGCCTTTGGACCGCGTGCTGATTCGCGATGGCGCCAAGGTCCACGTCATCTCCAGCGCGCGCATCGATTACATCGAGGCGCAGGACGATTACATCAGCATCCGTTCCGAAGGCAAGTCCTACCTGAAAAGCCAGCGACTGTCGGAGCTGGAGACCCAGCTCGATCCCGCCAAGTTCCTGCGCGTGCACCGGTCGTATCTGCTCAATATCGACGGCATCCGCCGCATCGAGGCGGCAACGAAAGACAGCCACGTGGCCATCCTGCGCGACGATACGAGGATACCCGTGAGCAAGGCGGGCTATCAGAAGCTGAAGTTACTGGTTGGCTAAGTAGGTCGTGGGAAATTATTGTGAAGTTATGACGAACAGAACCGGATGCTCTGCAAGGCGCCCGCTGCGACGCAGTGCGAGCACTGCTAGCAGCGGGCAACACCGCAGAGCGCCGGTTATGGAAGTCAGAAATCACAATAATTTATTGCGACCTACTTAGCTGCACATCCCACCACGTGGGTAACAGCTGCCGTATTTCCGGGCGCGAAAAACGGTCGTCGATCAGATACACGACACCCTTGTCCGACTGCGTGCGGATGACGCGGCCGGCCGCCTGCACCACTTTTTGCATGCCCGGATATAAATAGGTGTAGTCGTAGCCGGCGCCGAAGATGTCGCCCATGCGCTGGCGGATTTGCTCGTTGACGGGATTGATCTGCGGCAAACCGAGGGTGGCGATGAAGGCGCCGATCAGGCGCGCGCCGGGCAAGTCGATGCCTTCGCCAAACGCGCCGCCGAGCACGGCAAAGCCGATGCCGCGCGTGTCCAGGCCGAAGCGGCCCAGAAATTGCGCGCGGGCAGTATCGTCCATGCGGCGCGGCTGCTGCCAGATGGGAACGTCGGGGTAGTGCTGGGCAAACAGGGTGGCCGTCTTTTCCATGTAATCGAAACTGCTGAAGAAGGCCAGGTAGTTGCCCGGCGTTTCTGCGTATTGCTTCGCCATCAGCTGGGCGATGGGCAGCAGCGAGGCGGCGCGGTGCTGGTAGCGCGTGGAAATGGTGTCGGCCACGCGCACGGATAATTGTTCCGCCTGGAACGGCGACTCCACGTCGACCCAGGCCGTGTCGGCCGGCATGCCCAGGGTGTCGCTGTAGTAATTCCACGGACTCAGGGTGGCGGAAAACAGGGCTGTGCTGTGGCTGGCCGCGAAGCGTTCCTTGAGAAACGGCGCCGGCACGATGTTGCGGATGCAGACGGTGGAGCCAGTGTCTGTTTTGCTGACGTCGAACAGCGAATGCTCGCCGAAACTTTCCGCCAGGCGGTTGATCAGCAGCACGTCAAAGTAAAAGCGCTGCAAGTCTTCGTCCAGGGCCGTGGCGTGTTCGGCCATGTAGTCGCCGATGGCCGTCGCCACGCCTTGCAGGGCGCCAAAGAATTTTTCGGGCAGGGCTGGATGCACGTGGTAATCGCCATCCTGTTCTTTCAGCAAAGCCGTCCACTGGCGCGAGAGGCGGTCGAGCGGCTTTTTCAGGACATCGGGTGCGAACTTGCGCAGCATCTTGAGGTCGATCTGTGCCAGCTCGGCTGAATACATGCTGCGCGCGCGCGACACCATATTGTGCGCTTCGTCGACCAGCACATTGACTTTCCAGTCATGCGCCAATGTCATGCCGTACAGCATGGCGCTGAGGTCGAAGTAATAATTGTAGTCGCCGATGACGACGTCGCTCCAGCGCGCCAGCTCCATGCCCAGGTAGTAGGGGCAAATACCCTGTTGCAAGGCGACGGCGCGCACGGCCTCCTTGTCGAGGATCAAACCGCTGGCCAGCGCCACCTCGCGCGCCAGCGGCAAACGGTCGTAAAAACCCTTGGCCAGCGGGCACGATTCGCCGTGACAGGCCTTGTCAGGATGCTCGCAGGCGCTGCTCTTGGCGCTCAGTTCCAGCACCCGCAAGGGCAGCAGCGGGGCGCTATCCTTGAGGATGGCGCAGGCGTCGAGCGCCATTTGCCGGCCCGGCACCTTGGCGGCGAGGAAAAACAGTTTATCGAGGCCATGCGCGGCCGTTGCTTTCAGCATGGGGAACAGGCTGCCCACCGTCTTGCCGATACCGGTCGGCGCCTGCGCCAGCAAGCCGCAGCCGCGGCTGCTGGCTTTGTACATGGCTTCTGCCAGCTGGCGCTGGCCCGGGCGGAAGTCCGCATGGGGAAAGGCCATGGCCGTGAGCTGCGCATCGCGGCTGGCGCGGTGCGCCATTTCCTGCTCGGCCCAGTCGAGAAACAGCGTGCAATGCTGTTCGAAGAAGGTGCGCAGCGCCTCGGCCGTGCACTCCTCGTGCATGACCGTTTCCTTCTGGCTCACGATATCGAAATACACGAGCGCCACGCGCAGCATGGGCAAGTTCAGCTGCTGGCACAGCAAGTGGCCGTAGATGCGCGCCTGCGCCCAGTGCAGCTGGCGGTGGTTGGCAGGCATGGCGTCCAGTTCACCCCGGTAAGTCTTGATTTCTTCCAGCTGGCGCCGGGCAGGGTCGTAGCCATCGGCACGGCCCCGCACGTGCAGGGGACCGAAGTCGCCGTACAAGCTGATTTCGCGCTGGTAGTCATCGTCGCGCCGGCTCGTCACGGTGGCGTGGCCGGCCATGCCTTCCTGCGCCGTGGGCGAGGGCGTGAAACGCAAGTCCAGGTCGCCCACCTTGGCCGTGAATTCGCACAGGGCGCGCACGGCGATGGTGTAAGTGTTGCGGCTCATGTGGCCGCCCGCCATTGCAGGTAGCACACGCTGACGGGCATGGCGTGCTGGGCGCAATACGCGATCCAGCGCAGCTGGTTGTCTTGCAGGCGGTCGCCGGGACCCTTGACTTCGATCATGCGGTAGCGCTGCTCGGTCGGCCAGAACTGGATCAGGTCGGGAAAGCCGCTGCGGTTGCTTTTAATGTCGAGCAAGATGCGCTCGAACGCCTTCTTCAGGTGGAAGGCCGGGATGCAGGCCAGGGCCAGGTCCAGCAAGCCGTCTTCCAGTATGCTCCAGCTGACGAAGGGCGAGACGATGCCGTGCTTGGCGGCAAGCGTGGCGCGGATGGCCGCGTGGTAACTGCCATCGTCCAGCTGCGCCAGGCAGGCGGCAAAATCGTTGCTGCGGCGCTGGTAAAAATCGGCGCTGTGCAAGTCGGCGGGCCCCCTGTGAAACGGGTGGAAGAAGGCGCCCGGCATGGGCTTGAAGATGGCGGGCCAGCACAGCAGGCCGAACAGCGAGTTGATCAGGGTGTTTTCCACGTAATACACGGGCGCATCGTCCTGCATCAGGTGTTGCTGCACCACCCCTTCCACGTAGCATGCCTGTTCCGGGTAGGGCAGCAGCAGGTCAATGCGTTCCACGGCGGCCGTCGCATTGGCCGCCTGCTTCGCATGGCCCAGCTTGCGCCGCAAACGGGGCGCCATGCGCAGCAGCAATTGCTGTTCCGCTTCGCTTTCCGGCGCGGCCAGGGCGATCAGCAGGCGCTCGTAGGCAGCTTGCGGCTGCTCATCTTTTTCCAGCACGCGGATGGCGCGGCCACGCGCGCCCGGATAGCGGCAATGGGCGTAGGCGCGGTAGGCGGCCGGCCAGTCCTGGCATTTCTCCAGGTGCTGGGCGATCTGGAAGCGCAGCTTGTCGCGCCGGCTGGCCAGCCAGGTATTATCTTCGGACAAGGGCAGCGCAGCCAGTTCCTGCAGCACTTCGTCCGCCGGCGCGCTGTCGTTGTAGCGTTCGCGGCACTGGTGCAGCACTTCATAGTGCTCGATATCCTGGCGCGTGCGAAATCCGCGCGACTGCGGCGAGAATTCCACTTTTTCATACTGGTACACACCGAGGTCGGACAGCACGAATTCCGACCAGTCCTGGTGATAATTGCCGAAGTAAATGAGGCGCAGGCGGTCGCACAGCGCTTGCAGACCGATGCGGTACAGTACGTCGCCGGAGGCCGGATGCCAAGCGGAGAACGGTTTATTTTCTCCGTGCTGCTCGCGCAAGGCGTCCAGCTGCTCGGCCTTGCGCGCCGCTTTCAGCGGGGCGGCGAGGTCGAAGGCCTGGACGATTTCCGCCTTCAGCAGCAAGTCGAACAGCTCCTCGAGCGCGATGACGGGATCGGCTTCGACCCATTCCAGGGCCAGCAAGGGCAGGGCAGCCGCGCGCGTGTCGCCGATTTCCGGGTAATTGAGCTTGCTGGCACGAAACAGGCAACCCTTGCGCATGACGAGGCGCACGAACAGGGCGCGCGACGACTGCGGCAGCGCGCCGAATGCGGCGATGAACTGCGTTTCTTCAGGGCTCAGCAGATCGGCGTAACGCGCGCTGATCCAGTTCAGCACGTCCTGGAAATTATCCAGATAGTACAGGGGATTTTCCAGGACTCTCAACATGGGGATGGTAATAGGGCAAGATGCAAGGTGATCGGTTTTACTGTGTTTATATACAGTTTAAACCTTCAGCCGCCGCTTGCCCAGCGATTTTATGTTCAGTCAGCCGTGCTGTAGGCAAAACTGCTGTCGAACTTTTCGTAGGGAATCAGTTTCGCGCGCAGGCTGGCCAGTTCCATATCGGTCAGCAAGCCCCGGTGCGCCTCTTTGCACCCCTTCGGCAGCGCCACGTCGTAATCGATGATGTCTCTTGCCAGCAAGGCCTGCAGCACTTCGGCTTGCCGCGCCGTCAGGTAGCGCGCATGCGTGCCCAGGGTTTTTGTCAGTTGCTCCTTGAATGCCTCGTCGCTGACGTCGTTGTACGTATCTTGGTCGGCCATGCTGTTCAACAGCATGTGAACGATGAAATCTTGCAGGTTTTTCGCCAGGTGCTGGGCTTCATTCTCGTCATGCCACAGCAGCACGACGGGCATCTCGCCGTCCTGCTGGCCTGAGGCGAAAAAGCAGTAGTGGTCGCCCGCGCCCGTTTGCGCAAACGGGATGAACTGGAAGGCGGGATCGATCTGCCGGTAATCGTCCGTATCCAGCAAGGTTTCCGCTTCCGCGGCGACGGCCTCGATGTTGAGCAATTCGAAATCGTCCGCATGCAGCAGCAGGGTGGGCCGCTCCGTCAAGGTGGGATAGACCAGCTTGTACCAGTCGGGGCCGTATTCGCCCACGGCCAGCATGCCGTCGCGCTCCAGCTGCCGATACAATGCGGGATAGGTGAAGCCGTGCTGCTGTTCAATTTCTGACAGTGTCATGTTTGCCCCGTTAAACGTGATTCGTGTGGGCATGATAGCCGAGGCCGCGCCTCGCACGCTTCACGGCAGCAACGATGGACATCATTAATAAACATTTAAGTTTGCTTGTGTGGCATGGTCACGTATGCTTGCCAGACTAACATCCGCCGAACCCGCATGAAAAACATCATCCTGATTTCCGCCGCCTGCCTGCTGGCGCTGCTGTCGACCATCGGCGCCTCGTTGCCATACCCTATCCTGCCACCCCTGTTCGCGGCAGAGGCGCCGAATGCCTTCAATAATTTCCTGGGCTTGCCGTCGAAATTGCTGTTCGGCCTGGCGTTGACCATCAACCCGCTGGGCTTGCTGATCGGCTCGGCCTTGCTGGGTCCCTTGTCGGACCGCTATGGCCGCCGTCCCTTGCTGATGCGCACGGCCGTGGGCGCCGCCATCGGCCACGCCATCACGGCCTGGGCGCTGGTGATCCAATCCTACCCGCTATTCATCGTCGCCCGTTTCATTACGGGTTTGCTGGAAGGGAACGGCGCCGTGGCGCGCGCCATGCTGGCCGACCAGTTGACGGGTCCGCTGCGCCTGCGCGCCATGTCGTGGCTGAACGGCGCGTTTTACCTGGGCTGGCTGGTGGGCCCGATTCTGGCGGGCGCGACCTTGCATTGGGGCGTGACGGTGCCGTTCTGGATCGCCGCCGCCGCCCTGATGCTGGTCGCCGTGCTGGTGGCCGTGGGTTTACAGCGTGAAACGCCCTCGCTGTTGACGACGTCGTGGTGGCAAGTGGCGCGCGACCGCCATTCGCTGAACCTCCTGCGCCATGAGGAGCTGCGCACCCTGTTCATCGTGCAACTGGCGCTGACCTGCGGCGTAGCCAGCTTTTACGAGTTCTATCCGCTGTGGCTGGTCGAGACGGCCAATTACCATGCGCGGGAGATTGCCTGGGTGAATGTGGGCCTGTGCGGCACGATGACCATCACCTCCTTGCTGGCGGGCGGACCCAGCCGCCATGCGCCGCTGCTGCGCGCCAGCTGGTACGCGTGCGGCGTGGCGCTGGCCGTAGGGATTTTGGCGCTGGGTAATATTTGGGTGGGCATCGCCGCCATCGTGCTGTTCGGTATTCCGAATGCACTGTACAACACGGTGATACAGGGCTGGTGCGCCGAGCGCTTCAGCGCGCATGGACAGGGCGCCGTGATGGGTTTGCTGGCCACGACGTTTTGCATCGCCAATATCGTCGTCGCCCTCAGCGGTTCCGTGCTGACCCTGATCGATACGCGGCTGATACTCGTCGCGGGCGCCTTGTCCGCCGCCTGGGCCGCGTGGCGCATGGCGGCCTGGCGCCGCCAGCTGGAAGGCGCCGTCGAGGCGAAGGCATGCGAGGATTTCTGCAGCTAGTAGCGGACCATCTTTCGGGGGTATGGGAGGAGGTGAATACTGGAACCTGCCGGTGGATTCATTGTAGGTCAGGTAGGTCGGATTAGCGCGCAAGCGCGTAATCCGACCTACATCGCTTACTTTTTAGCAGCCTTCGGCTTGGCCGTCGGCGCCGCTTTTTCAGCCGCGGCAGTGGCGCCGCTCGTGGCTTTTTCCGTCGCTTGCGCTACCTGTGCGCTGGCCTTGGCGATTTGCTCTTCGACAGTCTTCACGGCCTGTTTCGTGGCCTTGGTCACTTGCTCGTAGCCGAGGAAGGCGTTGTCGATGGCGGCCTTGACGATGGCGACGGCGTTTTCCGAGCCTGGAGGCACGTTTTTTGTGACGTCGTAGATCAGCGCGCTCAGATTGCTTTTCGCTTCGGCCACGTGGGCTTCTGCGGCCGTGGTGAATTCCGTGTGGATTTCCTTGATGATGTCGTCGAGTTGCTGTTTATACGCTTTGGCGCCGGCCACGCCCGGTTGCAGCTGGGCGGCGGCGGCGGCCATGGCGGCCTTCGGATCCTTGGCCTGGCTGATTTCCTTGCCGGCGGCAAGGCCATCCTCGATGCCGGACTTGGCGGTGGCCATATTCAATGCCAGCACCTGTTCCACGCCTTGCACGGCCTTCGAGGTGAGGGTGTTGAAGGTCATCAGCTGGAATTCAAACAGGGCCTTGGTGGCCGATGCGAATTGTTCGGGATTCGTAAACATGTGGTCTCCTCGGTTTGAATAGATACGTTCTTATCGTTCCATACTCTTTCGACGCCGCAATGCCATCGCTTGCTTTCAAGCCGGTGCCCCGTGTGGTCATGGCCCCATTATTTAACAAGCGCCGGTTTTTCGCAACGGCTATCTTTGTACGGTCCCGAGGCCAGTTCCCAGCCAAATCCCAGGGTGGACTGGGCGCACGACAGGGTGCCGTCGATCTTGCTGCGCCACTTGTACCAGGGGGCAGGTCCGGCCATTGCGCAGGCGCAAACTGCCAGCAGGGCCGTGGCGATCAGGTATTTCATGGGTGCTCCGAAAGAATTGCTTACGGGCATTGTAGCGCGCTTGCCGTTCAGGGCGCGGGCGATTGCGGCGCCGTGGCGGGCAGCTGCAGGGTAAAGGTGGTGCCGCTGGCGTTGCCGGTGCGGCTGGTGGCGTCGATATGGCCGCCCAGCACGCCCGTGACGATGTTGTGCGCCACATGCAGGCCCAGGCCCGAGCCGCCGGAACCGAGCTTGGTCGTGAAGAAGGGGTCGTAGACGTGCACGAGGTCGTCGGCGGCGATGCCCACGCCCGTGTCGGCGATGGACAGCGTAATCGTTTGCCCGTCGTCGCTGCCGCGCGCCCTGACGTTAATGGCGCCGCCGCTGCAGCCCTCGAAGGCGTGGCGCAGGCAGTTTTCCAGCAGGTTGCTCAGCACCTGGCCCAGCGGACCGGGATAGCTGTCCATGGCCAGGTCCTCCGGCACGTCCTGCGTCAGCGTCAGACCGGCGGCCTTGAGCTGCGTGGACAGGGGCAGCATCAGCTCGGCCACGAACTGGCGCAGCAGGAAGTGGCGGCGCTGCGAGCTGGCGCGGTCGACGGCGATCTGCTTGAAGCTCGAGACGAGGTCGGCCGCGCGCTGCAGGTTGCGCAGCATGATGGCGTCCGCTTCGCTGGCCTGGGTCAGGTAGGCGCCCAGTTCGGAGCGGCGCAAGCCGTCGAGGAAGCTGGCCTGGATTTCGCGCGTGCGCTCGGCCATCGTGGTGGCCACCACCAGGCCGTTGCCGATCGGCGTATTGAGTTCATGCGCGATGCCGGCCACCAGCGCGCCGAGCGCGGCCAGCTTATCGCGGCGCACCAGTTCCTCCTGCGTGATGGACAGGTTTTCCAGTGCGGCGGCCAACTCGCGGTTCGTCTGTTCCGAGTGTTCCTTGGCCTGCGTCAGGGCCGCCGTGCGTTCGGCCACCAGCTCTTCCAGGTGGGTGCGGTGGCGCTGCAGCTCGCGTTCGTGGCGCATGCGGCCAATTGCAATGCCGGCCAGGTCGGTCGCCGTGTCGATCAGCTCCAGGTCGCGCGCATCGGGCTTGCGCACATCGCGGTAGTACATGGCGAAGGAACCGAGCACGGCGCCATCCTGGCCGAAGATGGGGCGCGACCAGCAGGCGCGCAAGCCGAACGGCGCGGCCAGCTCGCGGTAGGGCGCCCACAGCGGATCGCACATGATGTCGCTGACGACCACGGGTTCGCGCAGGAACATGGCCGTGCCGCAAGAGCCCACGCCGGGGCCGATGGCCACGCCTTCGAGCAGTGCCATGTAGTCGGGCGGCAGGCTGGGACCGGCCGCGCTGTGCATGTGGATGCCGTCATCGTCGAGCAGCATGATGGAGCAGAGCACGCCGCGCGACTGGCCTTCGATCAGCCGCAGCAACTGGTTCAGGGTGGGAATCAGGGGCGCGCCCTTGGCGACCATTTCCAGCAGGGCGCTCTGGCCCGAGCGCATCGCTTCGGCGAGGTTGCGTTCGGTCAAGTCGATGATGCGCGCATGCACGAGCTGGCGGCCCGGCACGGACAGGCGCATCAGCCGGATTTCGCAGGCGATCGGGCGGCTGTCGCGGTGGCAGCAGCTGGCGCGGAAGACGACGATCTTGCCTTGCAAGGTATCGCGGATCTTTTCTTCCAGCAGCTGCGGCGAGGCGCGTCCATCGCTCTGATGCTGAGGGAACAGCGGCTCCATGCCGCCTTGCAGCAGCTCGGCCAGCGGCATGCCGAACAACTCTTCGGCCAGGTGGTTGGCGTCGATCAGCAGGCCATTGTCGATATCGAACAGCAGCACGGCGTCGGGCGAGCCTGCCAGGATCGAGTGGTAATTGACTTCCAGCGTTTGCGGATGCAGGGGGCGCGGCGGCGTGGTCGCACGCGGCGCGGGCGCCTCGGCCTTGTGCAGCGCCAGTTCCATGAGGATTTTTTCCGCCACGTCGCGCGCATTGAAGGGCATCTTGATGTAGTCGGAGGCGCCGGCGCCCACGCTGCGGCCCTGTTCCTCGGCGCTGGGCGTGGCCGACATCAGCAGCAGGGGCACGCTGTGGCGTCCGCCCGCATTGCGCAAGCGCATGCAGGTGGCGCCGATATTCGAGCCCGCCAGGGCTGCGTCGAGCAGGATCAGGTCCGTGCCGCCGGCCGCCAGTTCCACGCCTTCGTCGATATCGCCCGCCAGTCCCGTGCCCAGGTTATGCCGGTCCAGCACATACAGCAGTTCGCGCACTTCGTTCGGCGAATTGCTGACCAGCAGCACATTGGCCCGGTCGGTGATGGAAGAAATCAACTGATTCATGGTGTCGCGCCCTTACGCGGTTCATGGGCCTAGTATTACATCAAGGCAAGTAGGAGTAAACGATAATTCTTGATGACTCAAAGCAATGCGGATGGGTCTCGTTCACGCGGCGTTTTGCGCTGCGGGCGCCGCTGCCAGGTCGGCGCGCGCCTGCTCGATGCGCGGGTAGTTATCCTCGATCCAGTCGACCAGCACGGCCAGGCGTTCGGCCGCTTCGCGTCCCAGCGGCGTGAGGCTGTATTCCACCTTGGGCGGTATCACCAGATACGCCTGGCGCAGCACGAAACCGTCGCCCGCCAGCGCTTCCAGGGTTTGCGCCAGCATTTTTTCGCTGACGCCGCCCACTTCACGGCGCAGTTCGCTGAAGCGCCGCGTGCCGCTCAGCAGCAGTACCAGCACCAGCACGGCCCAGCGGCTGGTCAGGTGGCTGAGCACGGCGCGCGAGGGGCAGGCGGCGGCCATCAGATGGGCGTCCTGGGTTTGCCGGGCTAGGGCGGCGCGCAGGCTGGCGCCGGGAGTGTCTGTGGACATGATAGTTGGCCCTATAAATTGAAATTTCATTCATACTTACCAAAAGGTACGTACTTACAATAAGTAAGTAATAGTCCTATTATAGGGTTTTACCACCCACGTACCAAGGAGAAATCATGATCGTCATCACCGGCGCCACAGGCAATCTGGGCCAGCACGTCATCGCCAGCCTGCTCAAATCCGTTCCCGCAGCCAACATCATTGCCGCCGTGCGCAACCCGGCCAAGGCCGCCGACCTGGCCGCCCAGGGCGTGCAAGTGCGCCAGGCCGATTACAACGATGGCGCCAGCCTCGATGCGGCGTTCAAGGGCGCAACGAAAATCCTGCTGATTTCGTCGAGCGAAGTGGGTCAGCGCGCCCAGCAGCACCAGAACGTCATCGATGCGGCCAAGCGCGCCGGCGTATCCCTGCTGGCCTATACCAGCGTCTTGCGCGCCGACACATCGCCGCTGGGCCTGGCCGCCGAGCACGTGACCACGGAAGCGGCCATCCGCGCCTCCGGCCTGCCTTACAGTTTCCTGCGCAACGGCTGGTACCTGGAAAACCACACGGAACACCTGGCGCCCGTGCTCGAGCATGGCGTCGTGCTGGGTGCGGCGCAAAACGGCCGCTTCTCGTCGGCCGCGCGCGCTGATTATGCCGCCGCCGCCGCTGCCGTGCTGACGGCGGATAAACCGCAAGCCATCTATGAACTGGCTGGCGACCAGGGCTTTACCCTGACGGAATATGCGGCCGAAGTGGCGCGCCAGTCGGGCAAGACGATTGTGTACAAGGATTTGCCGCAGGCGGACTTCAAGGCGGCGCTGGTGAGCGTGGGCGTGCCGGAAGGCTTTGCCGAGCTGCTGGCCGACTCCGACGCGGGTGTGGCCAAGGGCGGCCTGGAGGATCATGGCAAGCAATTGAGCGCGTTGATCGGCCGTCCGACGACGAGCCTGCTTGACGCCGTCAAGGCGGCGCTGGCGAAGTAAGGGGAGGGAGGATGCCGTGGCAGCACGGCATCCGGAAATGAAAAAAGCCGCAAACTCGTGAAAGTTTGCGGCTTTTTTGCGAATTAGGTAATGGTGCCCACGAAGGGACTCGAACCCCTACACCCGAAGGCACATGGACCTGAACCATGCGCGTCTACCAATTCCGCCACGTGGGCACTGATGCTGCTTGTTGCTTACTGCTATATCTCACTACTGTACTGCGGACTACAACGAAAACAACCCGTTGCTGGTGGTGCCCACGAAGGGACTCGAACCCCTACACCCGAAGGCACATGGACCTGAACCATGCGCGTCTACCAATTCCGCCACGTGGGCATTGTGCTGCTTGTTACTGCAATCTTGCTACTTTACTGCGGATCACAACGATGAACAACTCGTTGCTGGTGGTGCCCACGAAGGGACTCGAACCCCTACACCCGAAGGCACATGGACCTGAACCATGCGCGTCTACCAATTCCGCCACGTGGGCATTGTTACTGCTTGCTGCTTGTCGCTGCGTGTTCTGCAGCGAGGACAAAATCATAAGGGCTGGCGCGCATTCGGTCAATCAACATTTTGCACTTTTCTTCAAGAAACACCCTTTTCCCCTGAAAAAAGGCATTTCCCTATGAAAGGGAGGATAAGTCTGCCTGTTTTTTTGGCAAAAACAGGCATTGGGCGCTTATTGCGGCAGGGTGATGGTTTGCGTGCCTATCTGCAGCAAGCGTCCGCCAGGCACGGGTTCCAGCGAGGTTGGCACCGATTTGCAGCCGATATCGAGCACGATCAGGAACTCTGCCGCCATGGCCGGGGTGGTCTTGACGTAGGCGGCATGCTGCTGGCTGGCTTCCAGCGGTGGATTGGGGGCGCTGAATCTGGACAATTGCTCCTCGTCTGGCCGTAGTGATTGCAGGCAAAGCGAGGTGCTGCCGTTCTCTATGCTGGCCCGGCCATTCGGGTAAAGGTACAAGGTGTTGAGTGCATGCATGTTCCATTCGAAAGTGCGCGCTGTCGCGGAGTTCAGTTTGTCGCGCACCACCACCACGTCGTTCAGGCGCGAATACCATACCTGACGCCTGGCCAGGCTCAAGTCGTTGCTGTAGGCGGCACTGGCATCGCCTTCCACATAATCGAGGTCCGTGCCGGGCGTGAATATCGTGATCTTGCCGTTTTTGTAGCGCATCTCGTAATGGCCTTCGATGAATTGACCTTTCCCGCCATCAAATGTGATGGCGTTGTGCGCACGCGACTGGCGGTACCAGTTCTGCGAAAGCGGCGATGCATAGTAGTCCTGGTAGCCGGCTTCGATCAGCAATGGCTTGCCGCCGCTGTTGATGACCAGGCTGTTTTGATCGCCGTGGCTGTGATTGAAAGCGCCAAACGGGCTCGATTTGAAGTAGACGGAAGTGCGGGCTGGATTGCTCATGTCGCTGTGCATGGCGGCCCAGCCGATGCTGGGGAAGAGCATGGCGTTGGGTGGCGCCTCGGGCGCGACAGTGTCGGCGGGAAGCGGGTAGGGCGCTTGCAGCAGGGTGATGGGATTTTCCTGCGCGCCTGGCTGGCTGCTGTACCAGGCGGCCGCTGGCGTGGCCTGGCGCGCCACATATGCCTTCAGTGGCGCCGGGTCCGGCTTGCTTTCATGGACATCGCCGAAGACATGGCGCGGTGCGTTTGGTGGAATGAACTGCATGAAATAATTGGCAAATCCCGCAGCCCAGGGTTTGTTGAACAGGCTGACGCCGGTGGCTTCGGCCAGTGGCTGCCATAATTGCAGTTGCATGTCGGTGGTGTACTGGCCATACGCCGAGCCGTTGGCAAAGCCGCCTTCCGGGCCGCTCCAGACGTGGACGATATGCATGTACGAGCGCACGGCGAAGTCGAACCAGGCTTGCGCTTCCGGCCTGGCATCGAGCAGCAGGGTCGAGGCGGCGGCAAGGTAGCCGAGTGCTTCGACGCCGTGCGAGTCCATGGGGGATTGATCCAGGCGCCCGCCGGCGGCGGACAGATCCGCATAAATGGGTGTCAGCCGCTGCGCGGCGACCGACAGCCAGTGCGCGCGGCGCGGCGCGTCCAGGTCCAGCCACAGGAAGTCGGCGCCCTTGGCAAGTACCAGGGCAATCATGCGCGCCACCTGATCCTGCGCTTTATAGCTGGTGGGGCCGTCCGGGCTCAGCGCGGCCAGCTGGTCGCCGCGCAGCATGGCTTCGTCCAGATACCTGCGTTCCTGTGTCAAGCGAAACAGCAGGGCGGCCGCTTCCATTTGGCGAATCACGGCGCCGGCGGCATTGGCGATACGGTTGTACTGGCCACTATCGTTGGGCGTGGTCCACAGGCCATCGTTGACGCTGGCCACGGCCGTGGTATTCAGATTGACTTCGCTGACGAGGCGGTTCAGGAAGGGGCGCCGCTTGCTCTCCATGGCGGCATCCCAGGCGCTCGCTTGCGTGAAGGCGGCTGGCAACTGGCGCGGGCGCGGGTGGGCCCGCACGGTGGCCGCGAGATCGGACGATTCGGGAACGACAAAAGTGCGTGAATTGCTGTCGATGGTAAATGGGCGTTTATCGGACCAGTTGCGGGGCGTGGAGAGCGGGCTCACGCGCCATTCATACTCGCCGAGCGGCAGTGCGCTCGATGGCAGCAGGAAGTTGCGCGAAACCGTGTGGCTGCTTGCGGTGCCGCCAAGCGGTAAAATCTCCACAACATATTGCGCGGGATAGCTGGCATGTCGCGGCCAGGCAAAGGACGGCGGATTTTGCACCTGCAATTTCACTTGCTCCGGTGCCGGTTTGACGATTTCAGGGCTGCTGGAGCGGGTGGTCACCCAGTCCGCCGCCTGGCTGGCGCCAGCGCCGAGGCTCAATGCCATAAAGCTGCTGAAAAGAATCCGTTGGTGTTTGCGGGGCCTGCATGTCATGACTTCTCTCCGTAAGGCTGTTGCCAGCCACGCGCGATGCGCGGCCAAGAAGATGTCAATATACTATCAAATAGGCTGAGAATGTTCTTTTTTGATAATTTTTCAAGGCGAGTCGGTGCCGTGCTGCGGAAATGAAAAAAGCCGCAAACTCGTGAAAGTTTGCGGCTTTTTTGCGAATTAGGTAATGGTGCCCACGAAGGGACTCGAACCCCTACACCCGAAGGCACATGGACCTGAACCATGCGCGTCTACCAATTCCGCCACGTGGGCACTGATGCTGCTGTGACTTACTACATTACTGCTCGAGTACTTGTTGCCAAATAACTTAGCAACAATTCTGCTATTATAGCGACTTGAAGAGTTTTGCGCCAGATGAGCTTTCGCTCCATACTGCACATCAACCCTGTACCGCTTTCCTGCAACTGCATTCCCGTGAAGGTTTGTCGCTGCAAGAGACCGAGATTATAGAGCAATATTTGCCGAAGTCAAATGCATTGCGCAGCTTTTCTCCTTTTTTTCATCGGCGGGGCACTTGTTCGGTTTCCGCTACGCTGTCCGTTAGGCAAACCAAGGCGTCCTCCGGTACACTACCGGACATCACCGTGTCAATATTGACGGTGATGTCATCGGTCTTTGTCTTCCGTTTGATCACTGTCAATAACAACTATAGAAATACTTTTGAGCCAAAATACCCACACCATCCCCAGCCGGGAGGACATTCTCGGCATATTCCGCAGCGTCAACGCGCCTCTCGACCCGCAGTCTCTCGGGAAAACGCTGCAAGTGCATGCCGATTCCATGGATGTCCTCGTTCGTCGCCTGAAGGCGATGGAGCGCGACGGCCAGCTCAAGTCTGACGCCAGCGGTGTTTTCAGCCTGGCCGACCAGAGCGCGCTTGTCGCCGGTCGCGTCACCAGCCACCGCGATGGCTTCGGCTTCGTCATTCCCGACGACGCGAGCGCCGACCTGTTCCTGCCTGAGAAAGAAATGCAGAAAGTACTGCATGGCGACAAGGTCATGGCCCGCATCGTCGGCACGGACCGCCGCGGCCGCCCGGAAGGCACGATTGTCGAAGTCACCTACCGCGCCAATACCCACGTCATCGGCCGCCTGATCCAGGAAAACGGCACCTGGGTCGTGGCGCCGGAAGACCAGCGCATCGGCCAGGACATCCTGGTCACCGGTTCGGTGGGCAAGGCAAAAGCCGGCCAGATCGTCAGCGTCGAGCTGACCGAGCAACCGATGCGCTTCAAGCAGCCGGTCGGCAAGATCGTCGAAGTGCTGGGCGCTTTGGATGATCCCGGCATGGAAATTGAAATTGCCGTGCGCAAATTCAACGTGCCGCACATCTTTTCCGCCGCCGCCCTCAAGCAAGCTGAAAAGCTGCCGTTCGAAGTGCGCGCCGCCGACCTGAAAGACCGTGTCGACCTGCGCGACGTGCCTTTGGTGACCATCGATGGCGAGGACGCGCGCGATTTCGACGATGCCGTATATTGCGAACCCGTCAAGATCGGCCGCGCCAACTGCTTCCGCCTGATCGTGGCCATTGCCGACGTCAGCCATTACGTGAAACCGAACGACGCGCTCGATATCGACGCGCTCGAGCGTAGCACCTCCGTCTACTTCCCGCGCCGCGTGATCCCGATGCTGCCGGAAAAACTGTCGAACGGCCTGTGCTCGCTGAACCCGGCCGTCGACCGCCTGACCCTCGTCTGCGACGCCGTCGTCAGCGACAAGGGCGAGCTGAAGGCTTACCAGTTCTATCCGGCCGTCATCCACTCTGCCGCACGCCTCACGTATGACGAAGTCGCTGCCGTGCTGGGCAACACCAAGGGTCCCGAAGCGGCGCGCCGCGCGGACATCCTGCCGCACCTGCAAAACCTGGAAGCCGTCTACCGCGCCTTGCTGAAAGCACGCACGGAGCGGGGCGCCATCGACTTCGAGACGACGGAAACGTATATCGTCTGCAATAGCGCGGGCAAGATCGAAAAGATCATTCCCCGTACGCGCAACGAAGCGCACAAAATCATCGAAGAGTGCATGCTGGCAGCCAACGTTTGCGCAGCCGATCTGTTGCTGCGTAACAAGCACCCAGGCACCTACCGCATCCACGCCAGCCCGACCAAGGAAAAGCTCACGCAAGTGCGCACTTTCCTGAAACAGGTTGGCCTGAACCTGACGGGCGGCGACACGCCATCGGCATCCGATTACCAGACCCTGATGCAGCAGATCAAGCAGCGTCCCGATGCGGCCCTGCTGCAAACGATGCTGCTGCGCTCGATGCAGCAAGCCGTCTACAGCCCGGACAATATCGGCCACTTCGGCCTGGCCTACGAGGCGTATGCCCACTTCACCAGCCCGATCCGCCGCTATCCCGACCTGCTGACGCACCGCGCCATCAAGGCCATCTTGCAAGGCAAGAAATACGAGCCGAAGCTGTCCGAAAAAACCGTGCTGAACACGAACGTATCGAACGCCACGCGCAAGCAGCAGGCGAAGGACAAGGCCGACGGCAAGCCGAAGAAGACGGACCTGACGATCTGGGACGCGCTGGGCGTGCATTGCTCGGCCAACGAGCGCCGCGCCGACGAAGCGTCGCGCGACGTCGAGGCATGGCTGAAGTGCTACTTCATGCAGGACAAACTGGGCGAGGAATTCACCGGCACGATCACGGGCGTGACCACGTTCGGCGTGTTCGTGCAACTGGACACCCTGTTTGTCGAAGGCCTGGTGCACGTCACCGAGCTGGGTACCGACTACTTCCAGTACGACGATGCGCGCCATGAATTGCGCGGCGAACGCACGGGCAAGCGTTACCAGCTGACCGACCGTTTGACGGTGCAGGTGGCGCGTGTCGACCTGGAAACGCGCAAGATCGACCTGCGTCTGGTCACCGATGCGGAACTGGCGGGCGAAGAAGCGCCGGCCAAGCAAGCTGGCGGCAAGCGCAAGGGCGAAAAGAAATCGATGGTCAAGCCCGGTCCCGCGACCGAGCAGCGCCACGAGATCAAAAATAGCGTCAAGACCGGCGGCCGTTCCAATGGCGCCAAGGCGCAAGCCAAGCCTGCAGCCAAGGACGCTCCCAAGGCGGCAGTCCCCAAGGCCGCCGAGTCTAAGCGCAGCAAGAAACCAGCCGCGGCACCTGCTGCGGCGGCACCACGTGCAGCAAAAACTGTATCAAAATCAAGCAAGAACAAGCGATAAGCGATAGATAGATAATGAAGAATAAAATGATTTTCGGCTTCCACGCCGTCACCTCGCGTCTGCGTCATGAAGCGTCGTCCGTGGAAGAAATTTTCGTCGATGCCAGCCGCGTCGACGGCCGCATGAAGGACATGATCGCCGCCGCCAAGGCTGCCAACGTGCGCGTCATGCCTGTCGACTCGTCGCGTCTGGACAAGATCGTCGGCACGCGCCGCCACCAGGGCGTGATCGCGTTTGCCTCGCAACTGTCGCTGGCGCGCAATCTCGATGAGCTGCTGGACGCCATCGACGGCCCGCCGCTGCTGTTGATTCTCGACGGCATCACCGACCCGCACAACTTGGGCGCCTGCCTGCGCGTGGCCGACGGCGTCGGCGCACATGCCGTCATCGTGCCGAAGGACCGCGCCGTGGGCTTGAACGCCACGGCCGCCAAGGTCGCCAGCGGCGCCGCCGAAACCGTCCCGTACATCACCGTGACGAATCTGGCGCGCACCATGCGTGAACTGAAGGATCGCGGCATCTGGCTGATCGGCACCTCGGACGACGGCGAAAAAGGCTTGTACGAAGCCGATTTCACGGGCCCGACGGCCCTCGTCATGGGTTCCGAAGGCGAAGGCATGCGTCGCTTGACGCGCGACACCTGCGATATCCTCGTCAGCATCCCGATGTTCGGCTCCGTCGAGAGCCTGAACGTGTCCGTGGCATCGGGCGTGTGCTTGTATGAAGCCCGCCGCCAGCGGATTGCTTTAGAAGCTTAAGAACGTCCTGAACGTTTTATAGCGCTTCTTTGAGCCGCCGCCCTTGAGGCGGCGGTTGTTTATCTGCCTCTCCGGCAGCACGCCGCCGAATACGCTACCATTTGCGTTCCACCTTATTCATTGTCATTATGTTCCACCACCTGCGCGAAGACATCAACAGCATCATCGAACGTGACCCGGCCGCCCGCAATGGCTGGGAGGTGCTGACCTGTTATCCCGGTTTGCACGCCATCGTCATGCATGGCTGGGCGCACTGGTGCTGGACGCGGCACATGAAGTGGGTAGGGCGCTTCATTTCCTATATCGCCCGGATCATCACGGGCATCGAGATCCATCCGGGTGCGGTCATCGGCCGGCGCGTCTTCATCGACCATGGCTTCGGCGTGGTGATCGGCGAGACGGCCGTTGTCGGCGACGACTGCACCATCTACCAGGGCGTGACCCTGGGCGGCACATCGCTGCACAGCGGCGCCAAGCGCCATCCGACCCTGGAGCGCGGCGTCATCGTCGGCGCCGGCGCGCAGGTGCTGGGCAGCTTCACGGTGGGCGAGTACGCCAAGGTGGGCTCGAACGCCGTGCTGTTGAAACCCGTGCCGTCCGGCGCGACGGCTGTGGGCAACCCCGCGCATATCGTGCAAAAGGATGTCAGCGCCCTGCGCGAGGGCAGCACGGCCCATTTGTTCGCCGCGTATGGCGTCACGCCCAACGGCGACGATCCATTGTCGAAAGCCCTGCAAGGCCTGATCACGCATGCCGTGGCGCAGGAACAGCGCATCGAAACCATCCTCGCCACACTGAAGGCGGCGGGCATCTGCTGTCAGGGCGTGCCCGAGTGTGATAAATTCGATTCCGAGCAAATGAACAAGCTGGTTGATTAAGGATACAGGTATGACTACAGACGCAAACATAGCTGAAAACGCAGCAGAAAAAAGCACTGACAATCCGAATCTGCTCGACCCGTTCGAGATCCGCGTGCTGGCCGTGCTGGCCGAAAAGGAAGCGCTGACGCCGGACAGCTATCCGCTCTCGCTCAACGCGCTGACGAACGGCTGCAACCAGCTGTCCAGCCGCGATCCCGTCATGGCCCTGTCCGAAGAAACCGTCTACGACGTGCTGCAGCGCCTGATGCAACGCAAGTTCGTCAACGGCATCACGCAGGCCGGCGCGCGGGTCGCCAAGTACGAACACCGCATGCGCATCAAGTGGTCGCTGGAGCAGGACAAGCTGGCCATCCTGACGATCCTGATGCTGCGCGGCTTGCAGACGGCGGGCGAAATCCGCAGCCGCAGCGGCCGCGTACATGAATTCAAGTCCGTGGCGGAAGTGGAGTCGGGCCTGCAGTTTTTGATCGACAAATACCCGCCGCTGGTGGCCAAGCTGGCCGTCGCACCCGGTGCCAAGGAACCGCGCTACGGCCACTTGCTGGGCGGCGAGGAAGCGCTGGCGCAGATCGAGACGGCGGCAGGCTACGCCGGCGCCGTCAGCGCGCCGCAGCAGGGCAGCCGTGTCGCCCAGCTGGAACAGGAGGTGCTGCAACTGCGCAGCGACTTCGATGGCCTGGCGGCGCAGTTCGAGGCGTTCCGCAAGCAGTTCGAGTGAGGGGCACGCAGGCGTGACTTTTTCCTTCCTGTGCCGTTCCTGCGGCGAAACCCACACGGGCATGCCCAGCTTCGGCGCCGATGCGCCGTGGCTGTATGAGCAGATGGCGCCCGCCGAGCGCGAAGCGCGCTGCCAGCTCGACAGCGACGCCTGCATCGTCGACGAAGCGCACTGCTTCGTGCGCGCCACCATCGACATCCCCGTGCATGGCTCCGATGAGCCGTTCAGCTGGGGCGTGTGGGTGTCACTGAGCGGCGAGAGCTTCGACTCCTGGGATGCCTGCTTCAATGACGCGCAGCGGGCGCACATCGGCCCCTTCTTCGGCTGGCTCAGCACGCAGCTGCCCGTGTACCCGGATACCCTGAACCTGAAAACCCGCGTCCACCTGCGCGACGATGGCGTGCGCCCATCCATCGAGCTGGAGCCGACGGAGCATCCGCTGGCCATCGAACAGCGCGATGGCATCACGGCAGAGCGGGTGGCCGAGCTGTATGCGCAGCTCGCGCATGGCGAGTGAGGCCCGGCTTCTCAGCCGCTCCCTGTCAGTCCAGCCCCGTTTCCGGTATCATTCGGCATGAATAATATTTCCTTCCAACCGTTTGTTATTGGTGTCGCTGGCGGAAGCGGCAGTGGCAAGTCCACCGTATCCCAACAAGTGCTGGCGTCGTTCGGCGCCGACATGGTCTCGGTCGTGATGCAGGACGACTACTACTGCGACCAAACCCATCTCTCCCCAGAAGTCCGGCGCCAGCAGAACTACGACCATCCGCAGGCGTTCGAGTGGCCATTGCTGGTGCAGCATATCCAGGCCTTGCGCAATGGCGAAGCGATCGAGATGCCCGAGTACGACTTCACGCTGCACAACCGCTCCAACCGGACCATCCCCGTCAAGCCGGCGCCGGTGATCGTGATCGAAGGCCTGTTTGCCTTGTATGACGAAGACTTGCGCAACATGATGTCGCTGAAGATCTTTGTCGACACGGCCTCCGACGTGCGCTTCATCCGCCGCATGCAACGCGACATCACGGAACGCGGCCGTTCGGTGGAAAGCGTCATCGAGCAGTACCTGGAAACGGTACGCCCGATGCACAAGCAATTCATCGAGCCGACCAAGCGCAATGCCGATGTCATCTTGCCGCATGGCGCGAATGGCCCCGCGGTCGACATGATCACGGCCAAGGTGGCCAGCGTGATTGGCCAGTTGAAACCGGCAGCTTGAAACCGGCCGGCTAAACGCCTGCTACGTCAGCGCTCTCCCATCGACTCCGAGAACGTCTTGGTGATCGGTTTTGTCAGGTAGCGCAAGACCGTCTTGCGGCCCGTATTGATTTCCACGGTGGCCGTCATGCCGGGCTGGATCAGGATCGGCTCGCCATTCTTGCCCATCAGATTACGCCCGCTGGTCTTGATCTGCACGCGGTAGTAGGGCTGCTCGTTGCCCTTGTTATCTTCACTTAAGGTGTCCGCGCTGATGTAGCTGACGGTGCCGCGCAGGCGCCCGTAGATGCCGTAGTCGTAGGCGTCCAGTTTGACGGCCGTGGGCAGGCCGGGCTTGATGAAGGCGATGTCGGCCGGTTTGACTTTCGCTTCGATGATCAGGTCGTCGTCCGTCGGCACGATCTGCAGGATTTCCTCGCCCGGCTTGGCCACGCCGCCCAGGGTAGTGAGGCGCACGTTGCGCACGATGCCGTCCGTGGGCGCGTAGATGTCCGTCGAGCCCAGCTGCTCCTTGCGCTGGGTCACCGTCTGCAGCACGCCGGCCAGGTCTTCCTGGGCTTTCACCAGGTCCGTCTGGCTGTCTTGCAGGTATTTGTTGCGCCGGTTGGTGATCTGCGCCTGGATGTCGACCACTTGCCGCCGCAGTTTCAGCACTTCGGCGCGGCTGACGTCCCCCGTTTCCAGCAGCGGCAAATTCATTTCCAGCTCTTCCTTGATCAGCTTCATGGCGCTTTCCAGCGAGCCCACTTCCGCCTGCACGGCGCCCTGGCGCTTGCTGAACAGGGCCAGCTGGTTGGCGCGAAATTCCGGAAACGCCTGCAGCTCGGGCGGGAACTTCGGCGCGCCGCCAAACACTTCCGCCTGCAGGCGCGCCACTGCCGCCTTCAGCCCGGCTGCCTTGGCCGTGCTTTCCAGGTAGCTCGTCTCGGCCCGGGTGCGGTCGAAACGGGCCAGCAATTCGCCCTTTTTCACCACACTGCCTTCATGCACGCGCAGTTCGGCCAGCACGCCGCCATCGGCTACCTGGATGATCTGGTTGCGCGAACTGGCGATCACCTGGCCGTTGGCGCGCGTGACCTGGTCCAGCTCCGCCCATGAAGCCCAGGCGATGACGCCGGCCAGCGCCGCCGTGCAGCTCCAGATCAGCACCCGGCCCCGTTTCGCTTCCTCTTTCGCTTCGACCTTGGCCAGTTTCATGCGACGGCTCCTTGCGCCACCGGCGCAGTTGCGGGACTGGGCACGGCCTGCGGCTTGCCCGACAGCTTCGCCAGCACGGCATCGCGCGGGCCGTCGAGCAGTACTCTTCCCGCCTGCAGCACCACCAGGCGGTCGAGCAGGGGCAGCAGGGCGTTCTTGTGCGTGGTGGCGACCATGGTCACGCCTTCGGCCGCCAGTTCGCCCAATAGCCCGACGATGCGCGCCTCCGTCTTCGCATCCATGGCCCCCGTCGGTTCATCGAGCAGCCAGATGCGCGGCTTGGCCAGCAGCAGGCGCGTGACGGCGATCAATTGCCGCTGGCCGCCCGACACGCCGCGCCCGCCTTCGGTAATGCCCAGCGCCAGCCCCCGTGGCTGGCCCAGTATCAGCTCGATCAGGCCCGTGCGCTTGGCCGCCGCCAGGATCGCTTCCTCGCCGGGGTCGGCCAGTCCCAATAGCAGGTTGTCGCGCAGGGTGCCGCTGAACAGCCGCGTTTCCTGCGGCAGGTAGCCGACCATTTCACGCACCACGGCCGGCGCCAGCAGGGCCATGTCGACGTCGCCCAGGTACACCTTGCCTTCGGCCGGCTGGTACAGGCCCGAGGCCAGTTTCAGCAGGGTGCTCTTGCCCGAGCCGATGGCGCCCACCAGGCCGACCCGTTCGCCGGGGAGGATGGCCAGGTTTTCCACTTCCAGCGCCACCTTTTGCGCGCCGCCGTACGTAAAGCGGATGCGTTCGAAGCGCAATCCCGTATCGAGGCTGCGCGGCGTCAGCGCGAACTGCGCGTTGTCGGCCTCGTTGGGCAGGCTGATGACCTGTTCCAGGCCGTCGATCGAGGCGCGCGCGTGCGCCCACTGCACCATCACGGAGGGCAGCTGCACGATGGGCATCAGCGCGCGGTTGCTGATGATGGTGCAGGCCATCAGGGCGCCCATGGTCATCTGGTTCTCGGCCACGAACCACGCGCCCATGGAGATCAGCGCCACGTTGGTCAGCTGCTGGAAGGCGGCCGTGATGTTTTGCGACAGGGCCGCATAGTCGCGGATATTCTGCTCCGCGTGGCTGGTCTCGGCCACCAGTTCGGCCCAGCGCGCCTGCATCATCCATTCGGCGCTGCTGCCCTTGAGCGTTTCCACGCCATCGACGGCTTCCACCAGCAAGCCCGCCTTGCGGTTGCTGGCGTTGAGGTTCTTGCGCGTGTGGCTCTGGATGGCGCGCTGGAACATCAGCCCGCACACGAGGGCCAGCGGCAGGGCCACCAGCGGCACCACCACCAGCCAGCCGCCGATGATGGTGATCATGGCGAGGAAAATCAGGGCGAAGGGTACGTCCGTCAGTACGAACAGCGAGGTGGACGTCAGTACGCCGCGCACCATTTCAAAACCTTTCACCTGCGCCGCCAGGGTGCCGACGGAAGCGGGGCGCGCCTCCATGCGGATGCCCAGCATGCGCTGAAAAAACCACTCGGACAATTCATGGTCGACGTCATTGCACGAGTGGTCGACGATGCGGCTGCGTACCTGCTTGAGGATGAATTCCAGGCCGATCGACAGGGCCACGCCCACCACCAGCACCCACAGGGTGCTGAAGCTCTGGTTCGGGATCACGCGGTCGTACACCTGCATGGAAAACAGCGAGGTGGCCATGGTCAGCAGGGTCACGAGCGCGGTGGCCAGCACGGCGTCGACAAACACGCTTTTCTTGAGCCACAGGGCCTTGCGCACCAGGTCCAGCGCACCGGGGCGGGCGCCGCTTTTTTCGCTGCGGCGCGGCAGGCCCACGCAAGCGAGGCCCGCCAGCGAGGCCAATTGCAGGGCGCGCCCATCGATGCCTTCGCCGCGCCAGGCGCCGTCGGCGCCGCGCGACTGCAGCAAGCCCCAGCCCGTGCTGGCGCTGTAGACGGCAAACGGCAGCTCGCCCGGCGTCGGTTCGTGCAGCGGACGCGCCGCGCCTTCCAGGCCGGCCGCCTGCCAGATGGTGGTCAATACCGCGCTGGGCGCGCCATTGTCGTCGACGTCATCGAGCTGGCGCTGCAGGTCGGCCAGGCGCGCTCTAGCGACGTGCTGGCCTGTCAGGCGGGCGGCCCGTTCGATGAGTGTCAGCAAGCCATGTTTGATGGAGGTATCCACGCTGTCTCCTGTGTGCATCGTGTCGGTGTCAATTCGCGCGCGCCAGGCCCGCCGGCGTCGTGCGCCCGGCCAGGGTGCCCGTCTGCGCGGCCAGGCGCAGGCTGGCGGCAATCGCCTGCGCGCGCGTGTCTTCCAGCGAAAAGCGCGCCTGGGTTGCTTCGCGCACGGCGTTGAGCACGTCGTTCCAGCTCTTGCGGCCGATCACGTACTGGCGCGCATACGATTCGAATACCTGCGTCGAGGTGGTGCTGGCTTCGCCCGCGTTTCCCAGGCGCTGGCGGCTCGCCTCGGCCTCGTTCCAGTCCAGGGTGAAACGCTCGCGCACGTCACGCTCGGCCGCATCGTGCGCGGCGCGCGCGCCTTCGCGCCGGGCAACGGCCGCGTCCACGCCGGCCTTGGCCGACAAGCCGGCGCCCGGCTGCGCCTGCAGCACCAGCATGGCGCGCGTGCTGTTGTCGGCATTGATGCCGCCGCCCGTGGGCTTTTCCATGCGCAGCACCACCTTCGGCATGTAGGCCGAGCGCTGCATGGTGATCTCGGAATCGGCTGCCTGCGCCTCGAAATCGAGGCGGTGCAGGGTAGGGGAGTAGTCGATGGCCTGGCGCATGACCCGATCCAGGCTGGCGTCGGGCAGCGGTTCGCCCACGCCGATGCCGGCGGCGGTGACGAGGCGCACGGGTTTGCCGGCCAGCTGCGACAGCTGCGCCAGCGCGTTTTCCTGCGCCTGGCGCGCATTCGACACGTCGTTGGCCGCCTGGTAGGCGCGCGATTCGGCCAGGCGCTGGTCCGTTTGCGAACTGACCGACTGCGCCACGCGGCGCTTGATCATGTCCAGCAGGCGCTGGTGTTCGGCAAGACCCTCTTCGGCCGAGCGCATGCGGGCTGTCTGGCGCAGCGCTTCCGTGTAGGCGGCGATCACGCGCAGCGAGAGGGTCAGGCGTTCTTCTTCGATGGCCGCGCCGGCCGCGTCGACCCGGCTGCCGGCCGCATCGATGCCCGCGTTGATGCGACCGCCGCTCCACAGGGGCTGCTCGATGCGCACCACGCCGCCCGTTTCACGCGACCCTGCGGGAACTTCGGCCGACAGGCTGGGGAAGCGCTGCCACTGCGCGCCATCGAGGTCGGCGCGCGCGGCCGCCTGCGCCGAGCGCTTGCCTTGCACGGCGGGATGGTTTTGCAGCGCCTGCTGCAAGACCTGGTCGAAACTCCAGGCGGTGGCGCCCTGGGCCTGGGCGAAGGAGCTGATGGATGCCATGGCCATGGCCGCCAGCAAGGCCGCGCCACGTGGCAGTACAAACAATGCTGGGAAACCGCGTAATCTCATCCCGTATTTTTCCGGCGCCAGGCCTGAAGCATTTCAAGGTAGGGGCGGGAGCGTGCTGCTGCACGCTCCCGCTGCCGTGCCAGGCGCGGCGCCTGGCGTGGGTGCACGGCGTCAGACGACGAAGTTGGCGCCCGTCAGCTGCGTGATGTTCACCCCGCTGAGCAGCACCAGCGCCGTGTCGATGGCGTTGGCGTTGCTCAGGTCACTCGAGTGATATACCGTCACGGCACCGCTGTTTTGCGCATCGGCGATGACGATGTAACCCTGTCCCGACAAGACGCTGTCGTCGGCCGCGATGGCGCTGGCCGCCGCGCCGATCGACACGGACGTGCCGTCGAAGATGAACAGGTTGTTGTTGCTGAAGTCCGTGCCCACATTGACGCCGACGGCCACCGATGCCGTCAGGTCGGCGATGGCCGACATGTCGATGACGTCGCCGCCGGCGGCCGGCAAGCCCGTGCTGAAGTCGGCTACCGTCAGCGGGTTGTGCAGGGCATTCTGGCTCAGCACGAACAGCTGGCTCGCATCCGTCAGGTCGGCCTGCGCCTGGGCTGCCGCCGCCGCCGCGGCATCGGCATTCGCCGCCACCGTCAGCGAGCCCGCATCCGTCAGGTCGGCTTGCGCCTGCGCCTGCAGGGCGGCGGCCGCTGCCGCATCGGCTGCCAAGTGCAGGGCGTTGGCGTCCGTCAGGTCGGCCGTTTGGGTCGCTGCCAGGGCCGCTGCCGCTGCCGCATCGGCGGCCTGCGTCAGCGCCGCGGCATCGGTCTGGTCGGCGATGGTTTGCACGGCCGCGGCGTGGGCCGCGTCCGTGGCTGCCACGGATGCCAGGGCGCTGGCGTCGGTCTGCGCGGCGATGGCGTTCGCTTGCGCCAGGGCGATGTCGGCCGCTTGCGCGTCGGCATTGGCCTGGGCTGCCGCCGCGTCGTCCGCATACGCGGCGTTCGCATTGGCATGCGCCTGCACAGCTGCCGCTGCCGCGCTGGCGGCGGCGGCATCGTCGGCTTGCGCCACTTGCATGGCCAGCAGGGAAGCGGCGGCCTGTGTCTGCGCCAATGCCGCGGCCGCATCGTCGGCATGGGCGGCCAGCGCGGCTGCCGCTGCATTGTTGGCGTTGATGGTGGCAGTCGCTGCCGCCGCATCGTCGGCCTGCGCCGCCTGGGTGAGCGCCAAGGAGGCGGCGGCCTGCGCTGCCGTTGCTGCGGCCGCGTCGTCGGCGTTCTGCGCTGCGGTGGCCGCTGCCAGTGCGCTGGCAGCCGTTGCCGCCGTGCTGACAGCCAGGGCGTCGGCGGCAATGGCTGCCGTGTGCGCGGCGGTGGCGGCGGCGGCATTGGCCGCTGCCTGGTTGGCGGCCGTGTCGTCGGCCTGCGCCGCCTGTGCGGCGAGCAGTGACGCTGCCGCTGCGGCGGCGCTGGCGGCGGCGGTGGCATCGGCCGCTGCCGCTGCCGTGGCAGCCGCTTGTGCCAGTGCTGCGGTGGCGGCGGCATCGGCTGCCGCCTGGTCGTCGGCGACGGCGGCGTTGTGCGCTGCCTGGGCGTTGGCGGCGTTGGCTGCCGCCAGCGCAGCTGCCGCGTCATCGGCTTTCGCCGCCC